>DATCOR010000220.1:0-5094 GCA_036564585.1 Candidatus Limnocylindria bacterium
CGCCGACGCGGTGAGGAAGATCTTCCGGTCGGCCGTCGGCAGGACCACGGTCCCGATGTCACGGCCCACCATCACGACCCGACTCTGGCCCGCGAGCGCTCGCTGCTGCTCGACCATCGCGTCGCGCACTCCCGGAACGCGGGCGACCTGGGACACGATGCGATCGATATCCGCGGACCGGATGTCCCACGTCACGTCGCTTCCGTCGAGCAGCACCGTGTACGCGCGGCCGTCCTGTTTGGTCGGCGGGCCGATCATGATCCGGACCTTCTTCGCGATCTCGGACAGCTTGTCGGCATCGTCCGGATCGATGCCCCGGCGGGACGCGGCGAGCGCGACCGCACGGTACATCGCGCCCGTGTCGAGGAACAGGTAGCCGAGGCGCTCGGCGACGAGCGCGCCGATCGTGCTCTTCCCCGCCCCGGCGGGACCGTCGATCGCGATCGTGCGCGGCAGGGCCACTAGCGCGCGACCTTCAACGCCGCTACTTCGCGCTTCGTGAGCTCGCGCCATTTGCCGGTCGGCAGCGGCCCGAGCGTCACGGGGCCCATCCGCACGCGCCGGAGCCGGGTCACCCGCAATCCGACGGCGGCGCACATCCGGCGGACCTGCCGCTTCCATCCGGTGCGAAGCACGAGCTGCAGCCGCGCGGGCGCGACGAGTCGCAGACCGTGGAGCTTCGCGAGACCCTCCTCGAGCTGGACGCCGCGGCGAAGCGCGGAGAGCTGCTCGGCCGTCGGCTCGGGCTCGACGTCGACCTCGTACTCGCGCTCGTGGCCATAGCGAGGGTGCAGGACCCGCTCGGCCCACGCGCCATCGTTCGTGAGCAGGAGCAGGCCCTCGGAATCGGAATCGAGGCGGCCGACGGGGTACAGGCGCTCGCGCGCCCCGACGAGCGAGACAACGGTCGGGCGGCCGCGTTCATCACGGGCGGTCGACACCGTGCCGGTCGGCTTGTTGAGGAGCACGTAGCGATGCGCGACCGCGGTCGCGGCCCGCGCTCCATCCACCTCGAGCGGTGCATCCGGCGCGAGCTTCTCGCCGATCGTGATCCGACGCCCGCGGCTCGTGACCCGGCCCGCGGCGATGAGCTCCTCCGCGTGGCGGCGCGATGCGACGCCGCGCTCGGAGAGGAGCTTTTGCGCGCGAGCGGCGGCGGGCTTCATGCCTCTTGAATGGGGCTCGGCCGGGGCGGGCACAGCCCGGCCCGGCCGTACGCGCTGTCGCATCACTGGTCGGCCATCACGACACCGTCAGCGCGCACACCTTCGGGTGACAGCACGGTCGGGAGTGCGCCGAGCGACGTAAGGCCGAAGCACTCGAGGAACTCCCACGTCGTCCCGTATTCGAACGGACTGCCGGGCGCCTCGCGACGGCCGAGCTCCTCGATGAGCCGGCGCGACATCAGCGTGTAGATCGTCTGATCGCAGTTCACGCCGCGGATCGACTCGACCTCGGCACGCGTGACGGGCTGGCGATACGCCACGACCGCGAGCGTCTCGAGGGCCGCCGACGAGAGGCGGAGCCGGTCCGCGCCGAGGTACGCCGCGACGTGCGGCGCCTGCTCGGGAGCGGTGACGATCTGCCAGTCATCGTCCTCGTGCTGCAAGCGGAGCCCGGTGCCCGCGTACCACTCCTCGAGCTCCGCGAGGGCCTCGCTGACCACCTTGGCGCCCGCGCCGATGGTCTTGGCGAGCTCGGAACGGCTCACCGGCTTCTCGGCGACGAACAGCACCGCCTCGACGGCGGCGGCCACGGCCGAGCGGGTCATTCGGGAAGCCCCTCCATGCGCCGGCCCTTCCGCTCGATGCGGATCTCGCCGAACAGCTCGTCCTGCGTGATGTCGATGACCAGGCGGCGGTACAGATCGAGCAGCGCGATGAACGTCACGATCGCGTAGCCGAGCGTCGGCCGGTCGCCGAGGAGCGTAGCGAACGTGACCGCGGGCTGTTCCGCGATGAGTGATGCGATCTCCGCGGTCCGTTGCTCGACCGAGTACCGCTCGCCGGGAAGTGCGACCTGCTCGTCGGTCCGGCGCGTCAACGCGAGCACCTTGAGCCATGCCGCGGCGAGCGCGTCGGGATCGCCGCCCTTTGGCGGCAGTTCGACCGTGCCGCCCTCGCGATGGAAGGCGCGCTCGCCGGCGCGCATCCGGTCCCCCAGCGCCTCGGCCCGGCCCTTCGTCGTCGCGTACTCGATGAGCCGAAGGCGCAGCTCCTCCTCCGTGTCGCCTTCCTCGTCCTCCGCGGCGGGGACGAGCGAGGGCAGCAGGCTGCGCGCCTTGAGCAGCACGAGCCGCGAGGCGATGTACAGGAACGCCGAGACCTCATCGGCCGGCAACGCCGTCATCGCGCGGACGCGGGCGAGGTATCCGTCCGCAAGGTCCGCGAGCCGCACGGTGAAGATGTCGAGCTTCTTCTCCTCCACGAGCTCGAGCAGCAGATCGAGCGGCCCCTCGAATCCGGCGACCGTGACCTCGGGGGCCCGCGGCCCGACCGGCATCACGGGAGCGCCTCGTGATCGGCCCGCGCGAGTAGGCGCGCGTCGTCGCTCTGCGGCGGGCTGTGGTGGCCGGCGATGAGGAACACGACCCGGTCCGAGGCGCCCTGACGCCGCGCCTCGTCCGCCCCGAGCCGGGCGTGGTCGAGATAGCGGGCGAGCGCGGAATCGCCGCGGGCGAGCTCGCGCCGGACGCGCGGCGCGACGCGGTCGAGCAGCACGCCGGCGATCCGATGCCAGAGCCGCGTCCCCGCCGGCTTCGCGATGTCGTGCAGCAGACCGGCCGTCACGAGCTCCTCGTCGGCACCGAGGGCGCGAAGGATCGCCGCTGTGCGCTCGGCATGCCTGATGTCGGCCGCGGCTCCGGCGGCGACGACCCGCAGGGTCTGCCGCGCCCGGCCGATCATCAGAACAGTCGCGTGCCGACGAGCAGGTTCGCGAGCGACTGCGCCGGACCGAACACGACCTGGAACAGGATCCGGCCACCGAAGAAGAGCAGCGCGAGGAGCAGCATCGGCCCGTACTGCTGGAACTGGCGCCAGGTGTACTGCTGGCGCGGTGGCAGGAGCCCGTACACGACGTTCGAGCCGTCCAGGGGCGGGATCGGGATCAGGTTGAAGATGCCGAGCACGCAGTTGAAGTACACGACGAACGCGAGGATCTCCGTATATGCGCCGCCGAACGGATCCGCCGGCCCGTAGCGGAGCGGGATCGCGCAGACCGCGGCGATGGCGAAGTTCGCCGCGGGCCCGGCGAGCGCCACGATGGCGACGGAGCTCGTGCTGCGCAGGCGCGATTCGTTGAACGGGACCGGCTTCCCGTAGCCGAAGCCCGCGACGACGAGCAGCAGCGTGCCGAACAGATCGAAGTGCGCGAGCGGGTTGAGCGTCATCCGGCCGAGGAGCCGTCCGGTGTCGTCGCCGAGACGGTGCGCCGCGTAGGCGTGCATGAACTCGTGGACGGTGATCCCGAGGACGATCGCGATCACGAAAGCGATGAACGCGATCGGATCGCGCACCGCGTTCTGGATGGGACTCTGCAGGCTGCCGGTCAGGAAGTAGACGACGAGCAGCACGAGCGCGATGAGCAGCATCGGATTCATGCCGCTGCCGGGACCGCGGTATCCACGGGCTATCACTTCGGCGAGTCTATGGGCGGCGTTGACGGAACGTTGACCTTTCCCGATACCGCGCGCTCACGACTTCCGTGCGGTCGTGCGCTGCAATCCACCGGCGCAGCTCTCGCGTCACTGGTGGCGGATCTTGGGTGGGAGGCTTTCGATGAAGCGTGGCTTGGTGGCGGCGGTCCTGTTGTCCGTGATCATGGTCGTACCGGCGCAGCTTGCGACTGCCGGCGAGAAGTGGTGTGAAGCAGACCCGGTCCTCACGATCGATGGCCGCACCGTCGACTACACCGCGTCGTTCCCGCGCGCATATCTGCCGGGAACGACCGTGAACTGGACGTTCCACATTCCGAAGAACGTGCTCCTCGCCGCGGCGATCACGCCGCCGGCGCTGGGGTCACCCGCGATCCCGTCGACCGTGCGGATCGTCCGGGACCTTCCGGCGTACTGGCTCCTCGCGAATGCGACGGTCGTCACGATCGTGACGTTCACGTCCAGGGCATCGTTCGACACGAGCACCGCGGTGAAGGGGCTCAACGCGCGCTGGACGACCTACTCCGGCAAGTCGAACAAGACGCTGACCTTCGCGACCGGCTACAGCACGCTGCCGCTCCTATTCTAGCGATGTGGACCCTGCGGCCGGCACTTCGGTCGTACGTCGCGGCGGTCATCGTCGCGGGGATGGCCGCGCTCGGGCTCGGCGCGTTCGTCCTGCGCCCGCTCGGGAGCGACCTCGCGGTCGTGGCCGTGCTGCTCGTCCTCGCGACGGCGGCGCAGCTCCGCCCCGTCCACCTCACCCAGAAGACCAAGGTGACCGTCGAGGACGCCGCCACGTTCGCGGCGGCCCTGCTCCTGGACCCGGCGCTGGCGATGCTCGTGGCGGGCGGCAGCACCGCACTCGCCGGCCTGCGCGGCCGGATGAGCTGGTACAACCGCGCGTTCAACGTCTCGGCGGTCGTCCTGGACACCGGCGCCGCCGCGATCGCGTTCACACTCCTTGCGGGCGGTGCGGGACCGTCCGTCTCGGCGCTGCCCGCGATCGCCGCGGCGGCGCTCGTCAAGTTCGCGGTGAACTCGACCGTCGTAGACGTCGCGGTCGCGCTCCAGCTGCGGCGCAAGCCGCTCGCAAAGTGGTGGGCCCGCCACCGCCGCGACGCCGCCCAGCTCCTCTCGCTCTACGTCGTGGGGGCCATCGGCGCGGCGGCCGCGAGCGACTCCCCTCTCACCCTCGCGCTGTGCGTCGCGCCATCCGCGCTCGTGCTCCTTGCCCTGCGCAACACCGCGCGGATCGCCGCGGGGACGAAGCAGGCGGCGCGGGCGCTCGCGACGCTCATCGAGCAGCGTGACCAGTACACGTACGGTCACTCGCAGCGGGTCGCGGACTACGCCGAGCGGCTCGCCCGCGCGATGCGAATGGACGCGGTGCAGATCGAGCTCATCCGCGAAGCGGCGTTCCTCCACGACATCGGGAA
>DATCOR010000243.1:0-2759 GCA_036564585.1 Candidatus Limnocylindria bacterium
AGCGCTCGAAGATCGCCGCGATCCCCTGGCCGCCACCGATGCACAGTGACGCGAGGCCGTAGCGGCCTTTGCGCTTGCCGAGCTCGGTGATGAGCGTGAGCGCGAGCCGCGCACCGGATGCGCCGAGCGGATGGCCGAGCGCGATCGCGCCGCCGTTCACGTTCGTCTTCGCGCGATCGAGGCCCAGGTCCTTCTCGACGGAGAGGTACTGCGTCGCGAAGGCCTCGTTGATCTCGACCAGGTCCATGTCCTCGATCTTGAGGCCGGCCCGCTGCAGCGCCTGGCGGCTCGATGGGGCGGGTCCGATGCCCATGATGTCCGGGTCCACGCCGCACACCCCGCCTGAGACGATGCGCGCGATCGGTGTGAGCCCGGCCTTCTCGGCTGCTTCGGCCGACGCGACGACGAGCGCGGCCGCGCCATCGTTGATGCCACTCGCGTTGCCCGCGGTGACCGTCCCGTCCTTCTCGAACCGTGCGACGAGCTTGCCGAGCGCCTCGAGGCTCGTGTCGGGCCGGATGTGCTCGTCCTTGTCGACGACGGTGGTGCCCTTCTTCGTCTTCACCTCGACCGGCACGATCTCCTCGCTGAACCGGCACGACTCGCGCGCCTTCGCCGCGAGCATGTGGCTCCGGTACGCGAACTCATCGGCGGCCTGCCGGCCGATGCCGTACTTGCGGCCGAGGTTCTCCGCGGTGTTGGCCATGCCCAGGCCGTTGTACGAATCGACGAGCGCGACCCAGAGGTAGTCCTCGAGCTTCTGCTCGCCGAGCGCGAGGCCCCAGCGCGCGCCGCGGATCATGTGCGGGGCCATCGACATGTTCTCGGCGCCGCCGGCGAGGACGAAGTCCGCCTGGCCGAGCTGGATCTCCTGCGCGCCAAGCAGGATCGCCTGCAGGCCCGAGCCGCAGAGCCGGTTGATCGTGAGGGCGGGGGACTCCTTCGGCACGCCGGACGTGAGGCCGATGTGCCGCGCGAAGTACACGGCGTCGCCGCTCGTCTGGAGGACGTTGCCGAAGATGACCTGGTCGATCTTGTCGGGCGAGACCTTCGAGCGCTCGAGCGCGCCCTTCGAGGCGATGATGCCGAGGTCGGTCGCGGAGGTATCCCGCAGCGCGCCGCCATAGGTGCCGAAGGCGGTCCGCGCGCCGCCGAGGACGACGATGTCTTTCATGCCTTCATTGTCCCACCCGCGAGTCGCACCGCCCGAACAATGGCTTTCTCGACCGCTGCAGCCGCCGCCGCCTGTATCTCGACCGTGCTCGCGAGCTTGTCACCGTAGGCGAGTGAAAAAATGGAGTCGCCGTCGAAATCCGTGTGCGCGGGGCGTATGGCGCGGGCGAGACCGTCGTGCGCGGTCGTCGCGACGCGGCGGACCGCTTCGCGGCCGAGCGCCGCGTCGGTGAGGATCGCGCCGATCGTCGTGTTGCCCGGGCGCGGTGCGGGTGCGCCGGGCGCGGAGCGGACGACCCAGTCGTTGCGTTCGCCATCCCAGACATCACCGAGCGCGTTCACGACCATGACCGCCGTCACCGTCGCCGCTCCGGCGCGCGCCGATGCGATGCCGAGGCCGCCTGGGGCACGACCGCCCTGCAGCTTCGCGACCGTTCCGCCGGTGCCGGCACCGACGAGACCCTCTTTCGGATCGGCCGTCGCCGCTGCGCACGCCGCGTACCCCGCATCGGCGTCGGGCCGGACGTGCCCGTCGCCGGCCGCCAGATCGAAGATCACGGCACCCGCGACGTGCGGCACGCGCCAGTCGCGCACGGCCACGCCGACTCCGCGCTCCTCGAGAAATCGCATGACGCCCGCATAGGCCGCGAGGCCGAACGCGCTCCCGCCCGTGAGCAGCACCGCGTGCAGGATCCCGGTGGCCGATCCGGGGCCGATGATGTCGGTCTGGATCGTCGCGGGCGCGCCGCCGCCCATGTGCACGCCCGCGGTCGCCGCGCCCTCGCACAGGATCACCGTGCAGCCGGTCAGCGCGACCGGATCGGTCCAGTGGCCCACGGTGAAGCCGGCCGGCAGCGTCATGCTCGCGGCGAGTCTGCCACCATTCCTACGTGGCGACGCGCAGCGAGCCTCGCATCGAGAAGACCGAAGCCGTCTCGAACGGCGCGATGATCACCGCGGAGCATCCGCTCGCGGCCGAGGCCGGTGCGCGCATCCTCGCCGAGGGCGGCAACGCGGTCGATGCCGCGGTCGGGGCGATGTTCGCGATGGGCGTGGTCGAGCCGACCACGAGCGGCCTCGGTGGCGTCGCGTGGTGCGTCATCCGCGAGCCCGACGGCACGATCACGACGATCGACGGCGCCGGCGCCGCGCCGCTCGGAGCGACGCCGGACATGTACGAGCTCCAGTCGTCGGGCGCGTCCGGGATGTACGGCTGGCCCGCGACCAAAGGGGACGCGCAGAACGTCGGGATCCGCTCGGTCGGACAGATGGGCGCGGTCGGGTGTCTCTGCCGCGCGCTCGAGCGCTACGGAACGATGGATCGCGCGCGGGTCATGCGCGACGCCATCGCGCTCGCGGCCGATGGCTGGGAGGTGGACTGGAACCTCACGCTCGCGCTCGGCCTCTACTACGACCGGCTCGCGGCGATCGATGCCTCACGGGCGATCTTCTTCCGGCCAAGCGGCGCGCCGCTGCGCACCGCCACCGGCTTCGAGCCGGGCGACAAGCTCGTGCAGCGCGACCTCGCTGAGAGCCTGCGCGCGATCGCCGCGCAGGGTCCCGAGGTGCTCTACGGCGGCGAGCTC
>DATCOR010000248.1:0-1672 GCA_036564585.1 Candidatus Limnocylindria bacterium
GCCTGGTGGGGTCGGCGATGGCCGAGAACGTGGCGCTGAGCCGGTCGGTCGCCATCCGTACTTCACCTTCTGGTTATATAACTAAGTGGTGTAGTAAGGCATGCCGGATCCGCTGTCAAGTGGTTCGGCTTCGGGTGGGACCGGTACGCCTGGAGGGGCTCGAACCCCCGACCTCAACGTTCGTAGCGTTGCGCTCTATCCAACTGAGCTACAGGCGCGCTCGGAGAGTCAAGTTTAGCATCGCGGCCTGATGCCGGTCCTCTCGTCGTCCTTCGACCGCGCTTCGCCGCAGGCACAGGCGAACCGCGACTCGATGAGCGGCCTGGTCGCGGACCTGCACAAGAAGCTCGACGCCGTGCGTCAGGGCGGGCCCGAGCGCGCGCGCGACAAGCACACGAAAGCCGGAAAGCTGCTGCCCCGCGAGCGCGTCGAACGGCTACTCGATCCAGGCTCGCCGTTCCTCGAGATCGCGCCGCTGGCGGCGCTGGACCTCTACGACAACGATGCGCCGTCCGCCGGGATCGTGACCGGGATCGGCCGGATCGCCGAGCGCGAATGCATCGTGGTCGCGAACGATGCGACGGTGAAGGGCGGCACCTACTACCCGCTCACCGTCAAGAAGCATCTGCGCGTGCAGGAGATCGCTCTCGAGAACCGGCTGCCCTGCATCTACCTGGTCGACTCGGGTGGCGCGTTCCTCCCGCGCCAGGACGAGGTGTTCCCCGATCGCGAGCACTTCGGCCGGATCTTCTACAACCAGGCACGGATGTCGTCGGTCGGTATCCCGCAGGTCGCCATCGTGATGGGCAGCTCCACGGCCGGTGGCGCGTACGTCCCGGCAATGAGCGACGAGACCGTCATCGTGAAGGGTCAAGGCACGATCTTCCTCGGCGGCCCGCCGCTCGTGAAGGCCGCGACCGGCGAGGACGTCACGGCCGAGGACCTCGGTGGCGCGGACGTCCACGCGCGGAAGAGCGGCGTCGTCGACCACTACGCACTCGACGACGCGCACGCGCTCTCGCTCGCGCGCGAGATCGTGTCGAACCTCGGTCCGCAGGAGCTCCTCTGGGGCGACGACGTGGCGGCGCCGGAGGCGCCGGCGCACGATCCGGCCGACCTCTACGCGATCGTGCCCGCGGACACGCGCACCCCGTACGACGTGCACGAGGTCATCGCGCGGCTCGTGGACGGATCGAAATTCACCGAGTTCAAGGCCCTGTACGGCGAGACGCTGGTCTGCGGATTCGGTCGGATCATGGGCTTCCGGGTCGGGATCGTCGCGAACAACGGCATCCTGTTCAGCGAGTCGGCGCTCAAGGCCGCGCACTTCATCCAGCTCTGCGACCAGCGGAAGGTGCCGCTCGTGTTCCTGCAGAACATCGCCGGCTTCATGGTCGGCCGGGAGTACGAGGAGGGCGGCATCGCCAAGGACGGCGCGAAGATGGTGACCGCGGTCGCATGTGCGGTCGTGCCGAAGTTCACGGTGATCATCGGCGGCAGCTTCGGCGCGGGCAATTACGGGATGTGCGGTCGCGCGTACGGGCCGCGACAGCTCTGGATGTGGCCGAACGCGCGGATCAGCGTCATGGGCGGCGAGCAGGCCGCGACCGTCCTCTCGTTCGTCGGCACGTTCGAGAACGACAAGGCCCGCGACGATTTCAAATCGAAGATC
>DATCOR010000263.1:0-5947 GCA_036564585.1 Candidatus Limnocylindria bacterium
CGCGCGTTCTGCGCCGGCGAGGTCCTCAACGCGCCGGCGTGGGAGTGGTTCCAGAAGGAGGCGCTCGGGGATCGGATCCCGGTGATCGACCACTACTGGCAGACCGAGACCGGCGGCCCGATCGTCGGCAACCCGTACGGCATCGCGCTCCTTCCGATCAAGCCCGGCTCGGGCGGCGTGCCGCTCGCGGGCATCGAGGCGAAGGTGCTCACGCCCGAGGGCGGCGCCTGCGCGCCGGACGAGAAGGGCATCTTCGTGATCACGCGGCCGTTCCCGGGGCTGACCGCGCGGCTCTGGGCCGAGCCGGAGCGCTACGCCGCGGACTACTGGGACAAGGTCCCCGGGCAGAACGTGTACTTCACCGGGGACGCGACGTCCATCGACACGGACGGGTACGTGTGGTTCAGCGGCCGCGCCGACGAGATCATCAAGATCGCGGACCACCGCATCGGGACCATCGAGGTCGAGACCGCGTTCCTTCGCAACCCCGCGGTCGCGGAAGCCGGTGTCACCGGGCGCCCGGACGATCTGCGCGGCCAGGTGATCTCCGCGTTCGTCGTGCTGAAGCAGGGCCGCGAGCCCTCCGACGCGCTTCGGGCCGAGCTGCTCGCGACGGTGCGCAAGGAGCTCGGACCGCTGGCGGTCATCGGCGAGCTCAACTTCGTCGATATGCTGCCGAAGACGCGGAGCGGCAAGATCATGCGGCGCGTCCTCAAGGCCGTGATCCTCGACAAGGACCCGGGCGACATCTCGACCATCGAGGACGAGGGCTCGGTGGAAGAGGCGCGGGAAGCCTGGCAGCAGCTGCGGACCGTTGTCGCGGACCGGAGCTGAGGCCAAGCCGCCCTGGTCGGCGGTCCCGCGCGCGATCAAGGACGACGTCGCAGCGCTCCTCGGATCGCCGGTCGCCCGCGCCGAGCGCGTGTACGGCGGCTACGCGCCGTCGGCGACCTTCCGGATGCTCCTTCGCGACGGGCGCCGAGCGTTCATGAAGGGCGTGTATCCCCTGACGAAGGACAGCGGCGTGAAATGGGATCTCGAGAACGAGGAGCGCATCTATCAGGAGTGCGCGCCGTTCATGCGGCCCTGGGCCCCCGAGTACTTCGGCGGGGCGAAGGCGGACGGCTGGCACGTGATGGTGCTCGAGGACGTCGGCCCGCAGACGATGCCGCCCTGGACGGCGGCGAAGGCGGCCGCGTGCGCGCGCTCGTACGCCGCGTTCCACGCGCACACCTACGGCAAGCCGCTGCCGCGGTGGCTGTCGCGGATCGAGCATCACGACTTCGCGCTGTTCTGGGACCGGCTCGCGTCGAGCGGCGAGCTTCGCGCCACCGCATCGCTCGCGAAGCGGCGCGCGGACGAGGCTGAGGAGTGGCTGGACGTCGCGCTCCCGGTGTTCCGCGAGAAGGCCGCGCTTCTGTTGAAGCTGCGACCGCCGTTCGCGTTCATGCATTTCGACACCCGGTCAGACAACATCCGGCTGCAGGGAAAGCTGCTCCGGCTCTTCGACTGGAACTTCGCCTGTGCCGGACCGGTCGAGTTCGACGTCGCCGCGTTCGCGCAATCGATCGCGATGGAAGGCGGCCCGGAGCCCGAGCGGGTCATCGCCGAATACGACCTCGTGCTGCCACTGCGGCCAGTCGCGCTCGACGCGTCGATCGTGGGCATCGCCGGGTACTTGGCCGACCGCGCGTGGCGCCCGGCGGTGCCGGGACTCCCGCGGATCCGCTCGGTGCAGCGGCGGCAGCTGAAGTCGACCCTCGCCTGGGCGGCCCGGCACTTCAGCCTGCCGGAGCCGCGCTGGCTCGCCGCCGTGGCCGACTAGTGCCCGAGTGGCCGGAGCTGCGGGTGATGCAGGAGCGCATCGCGGATGCGCTCGTCGGCAAGAAGGTCGTCGCGGTGCGGGTGGGCGACCCCGTGGTGCTGCGCGCCGAGAGGCCCGTCGACGAGCTGCTCGTCGGACGCGCCCTCCGCTCGGTGGCCCACCACGGCAAGTTCCTCATCTTCAAATTCGACGGACTCGAGATGACGGTCAACCCGATGCTCGCCGGCCTCTTCCTCCTCCAGCCGGTCGGCTCGAAGGCGACGAAGGACACCCGCATGCGCCTGGAGTTCGAGGGCGGCACCGAGCTCCGCTATCGAGACGATGTCCGGATGGGGAAGGTCTACGTCGGCATCGACGCGCCCGGACTGTCCGATATCGGGCCCGACGCCGGGACGTTCGAGTGGACCGAGGCGACATTCGGCGAGCGCGCGAAGGCGAAGCGCAGTGAGGTCCGGAACCTGCTGCAGGACCAGACGTTCATCAGCGGCATCGGCAACGCGTACGCCGACGAGATCCTCTGGGACGCGAAGCTCCACCCGAAGCGCCGGGTCGGCTCGCTCACCCCGGACGAGATGCACCGGTTCTACGGTTCACTCCGCTCCGTGATCGCGAAGGGCCTCGCCCTGGTCGAGACCGCGATGCCGGCGCAGCTCGGCGAGAAGCCGCGGGACCACATGCAGGTTCGCGGGCGCGCCGGCAAGCCGTGCCCGCGGTGCGGAACGACGCTCATGCGGAGGCGCAAGGGCCTGGACGACGTCGACCTCTGCCCGAAGTGCCAGCCCGCTCCGAAGGGCCAGCTGTACTGAGCTAGCTGGCGAGGGCCCGGGGCGTCGCGCGGAGCACGTCGAGCCAGCGGAGGACGTCCTCGACCGGCATCGGGCGCGCGATGTGGAAGCCCTGGACGATGTCGCAGCCGAGCGAGATCAGGCGGTCCCACTCGTCGCGCGACTCGACGCCCTCGGCGACGACCGCGAATCCGAGGCGGTGCCCCAGGTCGACGGTCGCACCGACGATCGTCGACCCGGACGCGTCGGCCGACGACAGCTCGCGGATGAAGGACTGGTCGATCTTCACCTCTTCGAGCGGCAGCCGGTGGAGGTAGGAGAGCGAGGAGTATCCGCTGCCGAAGTCGTCGAGCGCGAACCGCACGCCGATGGCCCGGAGCTGGTTCAGGGTCTCCATCGCGCGCTCCGGCTCGCTGAGCAAGACGCTCTCGGTGATCTCGAAGCGCAGCGCGGCCGGCGGCACGTCGTGCTTCAAGAGGAGCGCACGCACGACGTCCGGGAGCAGCGGGTCGAGCAGGTTACGGGTCGACAGGTTCACGGCGACCGGGCAGTCGTGGTTCCGCGCGCGCCACAGGCCGACGTCGTGGAGCGCAAGCTCGATGACGCGCTCGGTGAGCGGCTTGATGAGGCCGGTCTGCTCCGCGAGCGGGATGAACGCGTTCGGCTGGATCCGCCCTCTCGTCGGGTGATCCCAGCGCACGAGCGCTTCGACGCTCGTGACGCGGCCGGTCCGGAGGCTGATCAGGGGCTGGTACTCGAGCACGAGCTCGTCGCCTTCGATCGCGCGGCGCAGCTCGGCGAGCTGACCCAGGCGGTCGGCGCCGTGGCGGTCCTGCTCGGGGGTGTACACGCTGTACCCGTTGCCGAGCTCGGCCTTCGCCGCGTACATCGCGATGTCACCGTGCTGCAGGAGGATCTGCGCCGTCTCGCCGTGATTCGGGTACACCGCGACGCCGATGCTCGCGCCGACCACGAGGTCCTCGGCCTGGACGCTGAACGGCCGCTCGAGCGACTTGAGGAGCGCGGCCGCGATGCGTCCGGCGCTCGACGCGTCGGCTCCGGGAAGGACGACCGCGAACTCGTCCCCGCCAAGCCGCGCGACCGTGTCGGTCTCGCGCAGGCTCGACTGGAATCGCGGGCCGACCTGGGTCAGCAGCGCATCGCCGATGTGGTGTCCGAAGCTGTCGTTCACGGCCTTGAATTCATCGAGGTCGAGGACCAGCAGCGCGAGCGTCTCGTTGCGGCGCCGGGCCTCGTGGATCGCCTGGTCCAGGCGGTCGTGCAGCAGGGTGCGGTTCGGCAGGCCGGTGAGGATGTCGTGCAGGGCCTGGTGCGCGAGCGCGTCCTCGGCGTAGCGGCGATCCGTGACGTCGCGGGCGATGAGCACCAGACGCGCGCCGCTCGCGGTCCCGAACGGCTTGAGCGCGACCTCGAGGAACCGCCGCTCGCCATCTGGACGGACGATCGGGATCTCGATGGTGAGGCTTTGCTCGGTCCGGACGTGCGCCTCGACCTTCGCTTGGAACGCCGCGCGCTCGTCGAGCGCGACCAGGTCGTACAGCGACCGCACGTCGTCGAACGCGCTGAGCGGACGGCCCACGAGCTGCGCGAACGCTTCGTTCATGTACACCGCGCGGCCCCCCTCGATCAGGAGGACGAGCTGCCCGAGGTCGCTCTGCGCGCGGAGAAGTGCCTCATAGCGCCGTGTTTCCTCGTCGGTGCGGCGGCGGAATACCTCGAGCTGCCAGATGATGCCGGCCATGAAGAGGGCCGTGATGAAGTAGATGGCCGGCACGAACGCGAGCTGGCGCAGCACCAGCGGGTACCCGAACGTGAGCTCGCGGTAAGCCGCGATGCCAAGGAACGCGAGCGTGCCGACGACCGCGGTGGCAAGGGTGCCGATCCGGCCGAAGCGGAACGCGCCGCCCATGATGAGGAAGATCCCGATGATCGACGTCGGCCACTCACGATCCGGCGCGAAGATGAGCATCGCCACGATAACGATGGCGGTGTCGACGATCTGCGCGACGTAGGGGCGCCGCATACGCGGGATGACGAGCGCGCCACTCACGAGGGCGACGACGAGAGCCACAAGGTATCCGGCTCCGACCGACTGGAAGAACGGTCCGAGGGCGATGACCACGAGCGCACCGACCCAACGGGCGTTATTGATCGCCCGCTCGAGGCTGGGCGTCGCCATCACGGGGTGGGTGTTCGGGACCATCGCGCAAGTCTCGCGGCGGGTCCGTCCGTTGGGCCCCCCCGAGAGAGGGACGGCATACTCACCCGGACGAATGGGGGAGTACTGAGCCGTGAACAACGTCAAAGTCATGCGCGACGCGCCGATCGCGGTCGTGCAGCTGGATCGCCCCGAGGTCCTCAACGCGCTCTCGGAGGAGCTCATGGACGAGCTCGTGGCGTCGTTGGAGACGCTCGACGATGAGCCCGACATCCACTGCATCGTCCTGACCGGTAGCGAGAAGGCGTTCGCGGCGGGCGCGGACATCAAGCAATCGTTCGTCGACGCGACGCCGGCGAGCATGCTCGAGCAGGACCTCACGACCCGGTGGGAACGTGTGCGCAAGATCCGCAAGCCCATCATCGCCGCCGTATCCGGCTACTGCCTCGGCGGCGGCTGCGAGCTCGCGATGACCTGCGACATCATCGTCGCGAGCGAGACCGCGCAGTTCGGCCAGCCGGAGGTGAACCTCGGCATCATCCCCGGGGCCGGTGGCACGCAGCGGCTCACCCGCGCGGTCGGCAAGTACCGCGCGATGGACATCATCCTCACCGGGCGGCGGGTGAAGGCCGACGAGGCGAAGGCCATCGGGCTCGCGGCGCAGGTGTACCCCGCCGCGACCTGGCTCGAGGACGCCAAGACCCTCGCCCGCACGATCGCGGAGAAGCCGCCGATCGCGGTCCGGCTCGCGACGGAGGCGATCGATCTCGCGTGGAATTCGACGCTCGACGCGGGTCTGGAGTTCGAGCGCAAGGCGTTCTACCTGCTCTTCTCCACGGACGACAAGAAGGAGGGCGTCGACGCGTTCGTGAACAAACGCAAGGCCGTCTTCAAAGGCAAGTGAGGTGACGACCCCGCTGCGGGTCGAGCGCGACGGCGCGGTCGCCGTCCTCACGCTCGACCGCCCCGAGGTCCTCAACGCGTTCGACGAGACACTCACCGCCGCGCTGGCCGCAGCGGTCACCGACGTCGCGCGCGACGCGACCGTGCGGTGCGTCGTGATCACCGGCGCGGGCCGCGCGTTCTCCGCAGGACAGGACCTCCACGACCGGGCGGCCGCGCTCGCCGGCGGCCCCGAGCTGCGGCTCGGCGACGAGC
>DATCOR010000286.1:0-4936 GCA_036564585.1 Candidatus Limnocylindria bacterium
CATGTCGCAGGAGCTGCGCGTCGCGCAGCTCATCCAGCAGCAGTTCCTCCCGAAGAGCGTCCCGAACCTGCCCGGCTGGCAAGTGGCGGCGTTCTACCGCGCGGCCGCGGAGGTCGGTGGCGACTTCTACGACTTCATCGACCTGCCCGACGGCCGGCTCGGGCTGATCGTCGGCGACGTCACCGGCCACGGCGTCCCCGCCGCGCTCGTCATGGCGACCACCCGAAGCGTCCTTCGCAGCGAGGCGCCGCGGCTCGTCGCGCCAGGGGCGGTGCTCGCCCGCGTCAACGACTTCCTGAACGACGACATCCCGCAGAACATGTTCGTCACCTGCCTCTACTTGGTCCTCGATCCGGCCGACGGCAGCCTCGTGTACGCGAACGCCGGCCACGACCTGCCGTTCGTGCGTCGCGGCAACGAGGTCGTCGAGCTGCGCGCGACCGGCATGCCGCTCGGCGCGATGCCGGGCATGCGCTACGACGAGAAGCAGGCGACACTCGGCCCGGGCGACGTCATCGTCCTGCACAGCGACGGCCTCGCCGAGGCCCACGATGTGGACCGCCAGATGTTCGGGTTCCCGCGGATGCGCAAGCTCATCGGCGAGCTCGGCTCCGGGCACGAGCTCATCGACGGCCTGCTCGACTCGCTGCACGCGTTCACCGGACCCTCCTGGGAGCAGGAGGACGACATCACGCTCGTCACGCTCTCCCGGGCAGCCACGGGCGGCGAGACCGAGCACGTCCTGCTGGAGTTCGAGGAGCCCAGCGCCCTGGGCAACGAACGCCGGATCATGGACCGGGTCGCCTCGTCGGTGCGCGAGGTCGGCCTCGACCCGAAGCGCTTCGAGCGTCTCAAGACCGCCGTGTCAGAGGCCGCGATGAACGCGATCGAGCACGGGAACCGCATGAACGTCGAGTTGCCGGTGCACGTACGGGTCACCCGCAGCGACAGCGAGCTGGTCGTCCGCATCGTCGACAACGGCGGCGGGCGCGACATCCCGGAGCCGGAGACGCCGGACCTTGAGGCGAAGCTCGAGGGTCTGCAGAAGCCGCGCGGCTGGGGGCTCTTCCTGATCAAGAACATGGTCGACGACATGCGCGTGCACACGACGAACATGCATCACTCGATCGAGCTCGTGATGAGGCTCGACGGGAAGGGAGACAGCGATGGCCACGACGCCTGAAGCCACGGCACCGGTGCGCTACCGCGACGGCACGGCCGTCGTCGACCTGCCGCCGCAGATCGACTCGAGTGCCGAGCACGCGCTCAATGGTGCGTACGCGGCGGCCGCTGACCACGGCTCCAAGACCGTGCTCCTCAACTTCGGCGGGGTCGAGTTCCTGTCCAGCACGGGGATCGCGCTCATCGTCGGGATCCTCGCTCGCGCCCGCAAGGACGGACGCAAGATGACCGCCGCCGGGTTGAGCGACCACTACAAGGAGATCTTCGAGATCACGCGCCTCGCGGACTTCATGACCATCTTCGCGGACGAGAACGCAGCATTGGGAGGAACGAAGTGACCACCGCGACGACGAATACATCCGCGGACCGCATCGACGAACGGACCATCGTCATCCGCGTACGGGGCGACGTGACCGCCGCGTCGGAAGGGCCGCTCATGGCCGCCTATGGCCAGGCGGGGGAGAAGACGCGCGTGATCGTGCTCGACTTCTCCGGCCTCGACTACATGAACAGCGGCGGCATCGGGCTGCTCGTCACGCTCCTCGTACGGGCGAACAGGCAGAAGCAGAAGCTCCTCGCGTGCGGACTGAACGACCACTACAAGCAGATCTTCGAGCTCACCCGGCTCGATGAGGCGATCGGGATCCACGACACGGAAGCCGCCGCGATCGACGCGGCGAGGGCGTAACGGAGGACGGCAATGTCGCGCGATGACAGCAACTGGGCCAAGCCGGTGAAGACCCTCGAGGCGAGCGACCGAGACGGCGCGATCAACGCGAACGTGCAGGGTCGCAGGCTGAACGCCGCGAACGGCGGCTTCGGCCGGCTGTTCCAGAAGACGTTCTCGGTGCAGGTCGCTTCGGACGTCACGCCACAGGCGGTCATCGAGCGGTGGAAAACGCGCTTCGGTGATTTCTGGCCCAAGGGTCAGCGGATGTTCCTGCCCGCGACGGGCATCGCAGCCGGCGAGGTCGGCATCATCAACGCGTCGCTGCCCGGCGCGCCGACCATGGCCACGGGTGTCCTGGTCATCTACGCGGACGATGTGTCGTTCAGCTTCATGACGCCGGAGGGGCACCCCTTCGCCGGCCCGCTCACGTTCAGCGCTCACACCGACGAGCACGGCTTCACCGTCGCGCAGGTCCAGGAGCTCACCCGCGCGAGCGATCCGTTCTGGGAGCTCGCGATGATGGTCCCGGTGCTCGGCGAGCGGATGCAGAACGACATCTGGCGCTCGACGCTCGCGAACCTCGCAAGGCACTTCGGCTCACCGGACGCGACCGTGCACTCGAAGATCGTCGTCGTCGACAACCGGCGACAGTGGCGCAACGCGAAGAACATCTGGCAGAACGCGGGCATCCGATCGGGTCTCACCGCGCCGGCCCGTTGGCTCCGCCGCTGATCCTGCGAGCGCTGCTCGCGGGACTCCTGCTCTGCCTTCTCGCCGGCACGCCCGGCCTCGGGCTCGAGACACGCACCGATGGGTCCGCGCTCGTGGGGACGCTCTACGCGGTGCCGTTCCTTGCGACAATGGCGGCACTCGTGGGCACGTGGCGTTGGCCAGGCGCCGTCTGGTGGCTTGCGTGGGTCGCCGCACTAAGCGCGGCCATACTCTCTGCGCTCGATCTGCTCGGCCTCACCGATCCGCAGCGGCCGCCAACCGGCGTCGCGGTCGCCGAGGTCGCAGCGGTCGTGCTCTCTGCGGGGATCCTCGTTCGCACACGCCGGAGCGTCGCACTGCGAGAGTGACCGTTACCCTCGCGGCGTGACCGTCGACGCGGAGATCATCGGGAGCGGACCGAACGGCCTCGCGGCGGCGATCGCGCTCGCGCGCGCGGGACATTCGGTGCGGGTGCATGAGGCCGAATCGACGATCGGCGGCGGCGCGCGCAGCGCCGCGCTCACGCTGCCGGGCTTCATTCACGACACGTGCTCCGCGATCCATCCGCTCGGCGCAGGCTCGCCGTACTTCCGAGTGCTTCCGTTGAAGGAGCACGGCCTCGAGTGGATCCATCCCGACGTCCCGCTCGCGCATCCACTCGACGACGGCACTGCCGCGGTGCTCCGCCGATCGGTCGAGGAGACCGCGCGGAGCTTCGGCGACGATGCCGGTCCATACCGCAGGCTGATGGGTCCGCTCGTCTCCGGCTGGAACGAGCTCCTGGGCGAGATCGACCGGCCGATGGTCCACCTGCCGCGACATCCGTTGCTCCTCGCGCGGTTCGGGATCCCGGCGATGTTCCCGGTCACGACGACCGCGCGGCTGTTCTCGACGCCGCGCGCCCGCGCGCTGCTCGCCGGCCTCGGCGCGCACTCGTTCCTTCCGCTGAGCGCGCCGTTCACGACCGCGTTCGCGCTGATGCTCGGGCTCGCCGGCCACGCGGTCGGCTGGCCGATGCCGCGCGGTGGCTCGCAGAAGATCGCCGACGCGCTCGCGTCGTACCTCCGTGCCCTCGGCGGCGTCATCACGACCGACGATCGGATCGACGTGTGGGCGCAGCTCGGCAAGGCCGAGGCGTACTTGTTCGATACGACGCCGCGCGCGCTCGCGCGGATCGCCGGTGACAAGCTGAACACCACGTACCGCCGCGTCCTCCGTGATTACCGCTACGGGCCGGGCGTGTTCAAGCTCGACTACGCGCTCGCCGGCCCGGTGCCGTGGCGCGCGGCCGAATGCCGGCGCGCCGGCACGGTGCACGTCGGCGGGACGCTCGAGGAGATCGCGGCTGCCGAGGCCCAGGTCGCGCGCGGCAAGCACCCCGTACGGCCGTTCGTCCTCGTGGCGCAGCAGAGCCTGTTCGATCCGACGCGCGCGCCGCTTGGCATGCACACCCTCTGGGCCTACTGCCACGTCCCGAACGGATCGACCGAGGACATGACTGTGCGCATCGAGCAGCAGATCGAGCGATTCGCGCCTGGGTTCCGCGATCTCATCCTGAAGCGGAGCGTCATGGGTCCGCGCGAGGTGCAAACGCGGAACGCGAACTACATCGGCGGAGACATCTCGGCCGGATGGCACGGCGGACTGCAGTTCATCGCGCGGCCGGCGTGGTCATTCGATCCGTACGCCACCCCGACGAACGAGATCTACCTCTGCTCGGCCGCCACGCCGCCCGGCGCCGGCGTCCACGGGCTCTGCGGGTACAACGCGGCGCAATCGGCCCTTCGCCGGAGCTTCAGCTAGCGGTGTCCGTAGGCGCTCCGGTCTTCGATCCGGCGCGACGCTTCGCCGATCCCGACGACGTGCTGCGGACCGTGTTCGGCTTCGACGAATTCCGGCCGGGGCAACGCAAGATCATCGACGCGGTGCTCGCCGGCCGCGACTGCATCGGCCTCATGCCCACCGGTGCCGGCAAGAGCCTCACCTTCCAGATCCCGGCGAAGATCCTCAGCGGCCCGGTGCTGGTCCTGTCGCCGCTCATCTCCTTGATGAAGGACCAGGTCGACGCGCTCGTGCGGACCGGCTTCCGCGCCGCGCTCCTCAACTCGACGCTCACGCCCGACGAGCGGCAGGCGACGCTCGCGAAGCTGCGGGCCGGCGAGCTCGACCTCGTGTACGCGGCGCCCGAGGGACTCGGCGACGTCCTCCGCGGCGCACTGTCGGTGTCGCGGATCAGCCTCATCGTCGTCGACGAGGCGCACTGCATCAGCCACTGGGGCCACGACTTCCGGCCCGCGTACCGGCAGCTGGCCGGACTCAAGACCCAGTTCGGCGACATCCCGATCCTCGCGCTCACCGCGACGGCGACGCGCC
>DATCOR010000299.1:0-3197 GCA_036564585.1 Candidatus Limnocylindria bacterium
CCGCGCTGCAGCGGTTCGACCTGGGCGACGCGCTCGACCACGCGATCCGCGAGGCCGTCGCAGGGTCGACGGACCGCCGTCTAGCCGCGACGTTCCACACGCTCGCGCTCGGCATCAGTGAGCGGTTGCCGATCGAGCGGGCCGCGGCGCTGCTCGGCGCGATGGCCGAGCGCGCCGTCCACGACGAGCGCGTCGATGCGGACGTCCGCGCGCGGACCGCCGGTGTGCGGGTGCAGAGCTATCTGCTGTCCGCGATCGTGCCGGCGCTCTCGGCGTATCTCGTCGCGACGATGCCGGGGCTCGGCGCGACGCTGGCCACGCCCCTCGGACGCACCGTCCTCATTCCGGTCGCGGCCGTGCTCGAGGTCGCCGGCATTGTCGTGAATCGCCGGGTCGTTCGCGGGATCGCGCGATGACGGCGATCGGCGCGGTGTGCGTGCTGCTCACCATCGTCACGATCTCGTCGGCCGCCCGGCGTGGCTCGCTCGTCGAGCGCCGGCTCGCGTTGTTCGCGCCATCGGTCCGCCGGCCACCGTCGTGGCGGCCGGTCGCCGATCGCGATCTCCGGCAAGCCGGCCTGATGCGATCGCAGACCGAGCTGGTCGCGATGAAATGTCTCGGTCTCGTCGTCGGCGCGGTCGTTGGCGGCGCGCTCGGGGCCATCGGCCTCGCCGCCGCGCTTGCGTACGCCGGGTTCGTCGGACCGTCCGTCGCGGTCGAGCGGCGCGCCCGATCACGGCGCCAAGATGCGGAGCGCGCGCTCGGTCTGCTGCTCGAGCGCATCGAGGCGCTCGCCGCGGCCGGCCGCCCGATCGAGGCGGCGGTGGCGACCCTGGCCAAGACCCCGACGTCCTCGCCGGTGCTCGACTCCGCGCTGCGCGGTGCAGCCGGCGCGTACGCGCTCGGCGCTCCGCTGTACGGAGCGCTTGGCGCGTCGGCGCGGGCCGAGGGCATCCCGGCGCTCGCTGCACTCGCCGAGGCGCTGGAGCGGTCGCGCGGTCTCGGCCAGGGCTCGATCGCGGTCATCCGGGATGCCCGCGACGCCGCGCGCGCCGCCGAGCGGGCTGCCTCGATCGAGGCGGCGGCAACGGTCGAAGGCAAGCTGATGCTCACCCTCGTGCTCTGTTACCTCCCGGCGTTGATGCTCCTGGTCGTGATCCCCCTGTTCCTCACGCTGCTGGACGGCCTCTTCGGCTGATCGGGCCTCTCGTACACTCCGGTAGAGATACCGGCGCGCACCGCGCCAACGAGGAAGTGACCATGCCGTTCAACCTGGGTGGACCGGAGCTCGTCTTCGTCCTCATCATCGTGCTCATCGTCTTCGGGGCGGGGAAGCTCCCGACCGTGTTCGGCCAGCTGGGCAAGGGCGTCCGCACGTTCCGCGACGAGTCGGAGAAGAAGGACAGCGAGCCGCTCGCATCGACCGCGACCGGGACCGCCGCGGCGCCGGCGGCCAGCACGTACTGCTCGAGCTGCGGGAAGCCGAACGCCAACGGCGCGAAGTTCTGCGCGAGCTGCGGGACACCGCTCGCGGCCTGATCGGTCCGCGGTGAAGGTACCGCGCATCGCGTTCGTCGGCCGCCACAACAGCGGCAAGACGACGCTCCTCATGACCGTGCTGCCGCTCCTGGTGGCCAAGGGGATCCGCGTCGGCTACCTGAAGCACGCTCATGCGGGATTCGAGATCGACCAGCCGGAGAAAGACAGCTACCGCGCGCGCCGCACCGGCGTGCTGCAGACGATCGTCACGGGCGGCGGCCAGACCGCGGTCATCGACGACGCGGAGGATCTCGGACTCGACGCGGCCATCGCGCGCTACGCGCGGGAGGACCTCGATCTCCTGGTCGTCGAGGGCTTCAAGGCCGAGCCCCTCCCGAAGATCGAGGTCGCGCGCCGGGTGCTCTCGACCGAGCTGCTCTGCCTGAACGACCGTAATCTCGTCGCGACCGTGACCGATTTCGACGTGAGCCCCGACGTACCGCACTTCGGCCCGGGCGACGCGCCGGCGATCGCGGACTTCATCGCCGCGCGGATCAGCCGGTGAGCGTGTCGGCCGCGATCATGGCCGGCGGCAAGAGCACGCGGATGGGCCAGGACAAGGCCTGGATCGAGCTCGACGGGGAGCCACTCATCACGCGGGTGGCCCGCGTGCTCGGCGAGGTCGCGGACGAGGTCCTGGTCGTCGCGAACGATCCGCGCTACGAGACGCTCGGCCTCAAGGTCGTGCGGGACAAGTTCCCGCAGGGGGGCGCGCTCGGCGGCATCGCGACCGGCGTCGGCGCGGCGGCGCACGACACGGTGCTCGTCGCCGCGTGCGACATGCCGTTCCTCTCGGCCGATCTGTGGCGCCTGCTGCTCGGCCATGCGGGCGAGGCCGACGACGTGGTGATCCCGCGCGTCGCCGGGGAGTACGAGACGATGCACGCCCTCTACCGCAAGTCCTGCCTCCCGCACATGGCCCGCGCGATCGCGGAGAACCGGCTGCGGGTGATCTCGTTCTTCGACGCGGTGTCGGTGAAGGCGATCGACGAGGCCGAGCTCCGCGCGGTCGACCCGACCTTCCGCGCGTTCACCAACGTGAACACCCCCGAGGAGCTGGCTAGCGCGCTCGGGATCCCCTAGCCACCCGACTCAGCCGGAGCGGCTCCAGGTGTTTGCGGCGGTGTTCGGCGCTGTGCCCGACCGCGTCGAACGGCCACTGGGCCGCGCGCTGCTTGCGGAAGTACGCCGGCGGTGCGGCGCGGAGCGCCTTCAGCATCGCGCGCTGCGCGGCGCGGTGCTCGGCCACGATCGTCGTGGCCGGCGTGCGGTGCGAGCGCTTGTAGATGCCGGCGTTCGTGTCCGTGATCGCGCCCGTCTTCGGCGGCTCGTACGGGCGGAGCGCGCTCTTGTCGTTCGCGGTGACCCGGGCCTGGCGGAACTTCCAGGCATTGATGTGCGCGAGCACGTCCTTCGCGCTGAACCGGATCGGCGCTTCCTCGCGCATCGCGGGCTTCCGCCAGTCGGCCGGCGCCAGCGTGCGCACGACGGCGTCGAGGGCCTTGTACTCGGCCTCGACGCGCCGCCTGACGCTCGCGCGAGTGTGGGTCACGCCGTCGCGCGGACGCGCTCGAGCGTGCGGTGGCGAGCGAGATCGCAGTGCGCGCGGGCCTGCCACTCGTCCGGATCATCGTCACGGCAGTCGTACGTCCGGCAGC
>DATCOR010000001.1:0-7926 GCA_036564585.1 Candidatus Limnocylindria bacterium
GGCTATCTGTTCCTCGACACCGGCGCGATGTATCGCGCGGTCGCGCTTGCCGCGTCGCGCCGCGGCATCGATCCGGACGATGCGCAGATGCTGTCGGAGATCGCGAAGACGGCCCGGATCATGATCGGCCCGCCGACGAAGCAGGATGGCCGCGCGTACACGGTGCTGCTCGACGGACGCGATGTGACCTGGGACATCCGGTCGGCGGACATCGATCGCATCGTGTCCCAGGTCGCCCGCGTGCCGGGAGTGCGCGACGCGATGGTCGAGCAGCAGCGGGCGCTGGCGGGTCAGAGCCGGGTGGTGATGGTGGGGCGTGACATCGGGACCGTCGTCCTTCCGATGGCCGACCGGAAGATCTTCCTCACCGCGTCGGCGAGCGAGCGCGCGCGCAGGCGCGAGGAGGAGCTCGCAATCCGAGGCGAGCGTCGAGCGCGGCAGGACCTCCTCCACGAGATCCTCCGGCGCGATCAGCTCGACACCGAGCGCGCGGTGTCGCCGCTCAAGGCCGCGGAGGATGCGACGATCGTGCAGACCGACGGACTGTCCGTGCGCGAGGCCCTCGACAAGGTGCTGGCGGCGATCCAACGGCCCTGAGCCCGATCCGTCTTCTCGGCGATCCGCTCTGGCCCCAGCGCCGGCTCTGGATGTGGCAAGCACTGTTCCCACCGGTGCGCGCCGTCGGGCTCGCGTTGTATCCGATGACGCTCGAGAACGGTGAGCGCGTCCCCGCGCGCGGGCCGTACATCGTCGTGGCGAACCACGTGAATTGGAAGGACCCGCCGGCGATCGAGCTCACGCTCCGGGTCGCGATCCGGTTCATGGCGAAGCAGGAGGCGTTCGAGATGTTCTTCCTCGGCGGCCTGCTCCGCGGCATCGGCTGCTTTCCGGTCCGGCGAGGTGGAGCCGATCGCCGCGCGATGGTCACGTGCCTCCAGGTGCTTCGGGTCGGCAACCCGCTCGGCTTCTTTCCCGAGGGCACCCGGAGCCGCGACGACAGGCTGCACCGCGGGCACCCGGGGATCGCGTTCCTCGCGCGGAAGTCCGGCGTGCCGATCCTGCCGGTCGGGGTGACCGGCACGTCCGAGGCGAAGCTGCGCCGGTCCGACATCCGAGTGCGGGTCGGAGAGCCGTTCGAGCTGGAGGCCCTCGGACTCGACGCCGGCGCGGACGAGCAGGCCGTCGCCGACGCGATCATGCGAAAGGTCGCGGAGCTGCTGCCGCCGGAGATGCGCGGCGCGTACGCGAGCGAGGCTCAACAGCCCAGCTAGGGCCCCTACACTTGTGTCGTGGAAGTCCTCCTCGCGCGAGAGAACGGGTTCTGTTTCGGGGTCAAAAAGGCGGTCGAGCTGACCGAGGCCGCCGCGGAATCGGGCAAGCCGGTCTTCAACCTCGGCCAGGTCGTGCACAACCCGAAGATCAGCGAACGCCTGGCCGCGCGGGGCGTGAAGGTGATCAAGGATCCGGCTGAGGCGGGGTCCGGGATCGTCGTCATCCGCGCGCACGGCGTGCCTCCGGCGATGCGCAAGAGCATCGAAGACCACGGTCTGGAATGCATCGACGCGACGTGCTCGCTGGTGCTGCGCGCGCAACGCTTCACGAAGCAGCTCGCCGACGAGGGCCACAAGGTCATCATCCTCGGCACCCCGGATCACCCCGAGGTCGTCGGTCTCGTCGGCTTCGCGGGCGCCGACTACACGATCGTCGAGACCAAGGACGAGTGGGAGAAGCTCCCGAAGATGAAGAAGGCCGGCGTGGTGTCGCAGTCGACGCAGCCACCGTGGGCGTTCAAGGAGCTCGTCGGGCACGTGGCCGAGATCAGCCAGGAGCTCAAGGTCTTCAACACGGTGTGCCCGGTCACGATCAAGCGGCAGAACGCCGCGACGGAGCTCGCGGGCGAGACGGACGTGATCGTGGTCGTTGGCGGGAAGAACTCCGCGAACACGCGCGAGCTCGTCAACCTCGCGCGGATGCAGGGGAAGACCGCATACCACATCGAGCACTCCACGGAGCTCGAGCCAGCGTGGCTCGCGGGCATGGACCGGGTCGGTCTCATCGGCGGCTGCTCGACCCCGATGGAGACATTGCTGGAAGTGAAGGAGCGCGCCGAAGCGCTCGCGGGCTAATGTCCCGCGCGGTCGTCGCCATCGTCGGCCGCCCGAACGTCGGCAAATCCACGCTCTTCAATCGCCTCGTCGGCGAGCGCGTCGCGATCGTCGAGGATCTGCCGGGCACGACCCGCGACCGTCTCTACGCGACAGCCGAGTGGCGCGGCCGCGAATTCGCGCTCGTCGACACGGGTGGCCTCGACGATCCGAAGGCCGGCCCCATGGAGGCGGCCGTCCGGGCCCAGGCCGAGACGGCGATCGACGAAGCCGACGTGGTCCTGTTCATCGTCGATGCGAAGACGGGGATCCTGCCGGTCGAGCATGACGTGGCCGACCGCCTCCGGCGCAGCCGGAAGCCGGTGCTCATCGTCGCGAACAAGAGCGACTCGTGGCGGGGCGAGGCGCAGGCCGCCGAGTTCTACGCCCTTGGCCTCGGCGAGGTGCACACGGTCTCCGCGATCCAGGGGACCGGGACGGGGGACCTGCTCGACGCGGTGGTGGCGGCGCTCCCGCCGGAGGAAGCGAACGAGGAGCAATACGACGCACGCGTCGCGATCATCGGCCGGCCGAATGTGGGCAAGTCCAGCTTCCTGAACGCGCTCGTGCGCGAAGAGCGCGCGGTGGTCAGCGAGACGCCCGGCACGACCCGCGACACCGTCGACACCGCACTCGAGCGCGATGGCAAGCGCATCCTGCTCGTCGACACGGCCGGGATCCGCAGGCGCGGAAGCATCGAGCACGGCATCGAGCAATACGCCTTGCTCCGCACGGTCCGGGCGATCGAGCGCGCCGACGTCGCCATCCTCCTCATCGACGCGGTCGAGGGCATCGTCGACCAGGACGTGCACAACGCGGGGTACGCGATCGAGGCCGGCGTGGGGCTGGTGCTCGCCATCAACAAGTGGGATGCTGTCGACCGCGGCATGGAGACCACCGAGCGTTTCAGGGCCGATGTGGCGCGCGAGTTCCACTTCGCGCCCTGGTTGACGAGCCATTACACGTCGGCCAAAAACCGGCGGAACGTCGACGACGCGCTGGCCGACGCGGTCCGGGTCGTCGCGACGCGACGCACGCACGTGCCGACGGCCGATCTCCACCGGATGCTCGTCGAGGCCATCGGCTCGCACCCGCCGCCCACGGTGCGCGGCAAAGAGGTCCGCTTCCATCACGTGACCCAGGCCGACGCGCCGCTGCCGACCTTCGTGTTCTTCGTGGACCGGCCCGATCTCGTCCACTTCTCGTATCAGCGCTACCTCGAGAACAAGATCCGCGAGAAGTTCCCGTTCCCGGGGACGCCGATCCGGCTGCAGTTCCGCGGAGCGCGCGACTGATGGATCTGCTCCGGATCGTCGCCTGTGGCGTCATCGGCTACGGCATCGGCTCGATCTCGAGCGGTTACATCGTCGGACGGCTCTACCGCAACGTCGATCTGCGCACGGTGGGCTCGGGCTCGACCGGCGCAACGAACACGTTCCGGACCCTCGGGCTCGGCGCGGCGCTGCTGGTGGCGATCCTCGACATCCTGAAAGGTGCCGGTGCGGTGTGGATCGCCTCGGCCATCGTGACCGGCTCGTCCGACGAGCGGACCGTGGCCGCGGCCGTCGCCGCGGTCGCGGCGGTGGCCGGGCACTGCTGGCCGGCGTTCCTCGAAGGCCGCGGCGGTCGCGGGGTCGCCACCGGCTTCGGTGCGCTTCTGTTCATCGCGACGCCGGCCTGGTTGGGAGCGGTCGTCGCGTTCATGCTCGCCCTCGCGTTCACGCGCATGGTGAGCGTGAGCTCGCTCGCATCGGTCGCGGGCGCGCTGCTCGGCTACCTCGTCTTCGTGTTCGCGGGCTACCTCTCGTTCCATTGGGCGGTGCTCGGGTTCATCCTCATCGCCGGCGCGATCGTGACCCTCCGCCACCGCGCGAACATCGCGCGGATCCTCCGCGGCAACGAGCCGCGCCTGGGGCAACGCAGATCCCCGTCGACGTAGCGGTCCTCCAGGCCGGGTCCTGGGGCACGACGCTCGCGACGATCCTGGCCCGCGACGGGGGACGGTCGGTCGTCCTGTGGACCCGCGACGCCGCGCGGGCGAACGAGATCGCCGCGCGTCGCGAGAACGCCCGTTACCTCCCCGGGGTCACGATCCCGAACTCGGTGGTGATCACGGACGATCTCGAGCGCGCCCTCGCGGCGGATGCGCTCGTCGTCGCCGCACCGGCGCAGGGCGTCCGCGAGCTGCGCGATCGCGCCGCTCCGCTGCTGCGGCCTGCGCACCGGCTGTGCTCCGCGACCAAGGGGCTCGCGCCCGACGACTCGAGGCGGATGAGCGAGCTGTGGACCGAGGTGCTGCCCGCCGATCGCGTCGCGGTCCTCTCCGGTCCGAACATCTCCCGCGAGATCGCGGCCGGGCTGCCCGCGCCGACCGTCATCGCCTCGACCGACCCGGACACCGCGAGGCTGTTCCAGCAGCTGCTCGGCACGCCGATGTTCCGCGCGTACACGAACGAGGACGTGGTCGGCGTCGAGCTCTGCGGCGCGCTGAAGAACATCGTCGCCCTCGGCGCCGGCGCGATCGACGGGATGGGGTACGGCGTCAACGCGAAGGCCGGCTTCATGACCCGGGGCCTCGCGGAGATCGCGCGCTACGCGTTCGCGAGCGGCGCGAACCCGCTGACCTGCGCGGGCCTCGCGGGCTTCGGCGATCTCATCGCCACCTGCACGAGCGCGCACTCCCGGAACCGGACGGTCGGGGAGCTCCTCGCGAAGGGTTCGACGATCGCCGACATCAAGCGGCGGCTGGGTGGGCAGGTCGCCGAAGGCATCGGGACGACCGAGGCCGTCCACGCGCTCGCCGCCTCAAAGGGCGTCGACATGCCGATCGCGGCGGAGACCTACCGGGTCCTGTTCGAAGGCAAACCGGTCCGCGACGCGATGCGCGGCCTGATGGAGCGTGAGCGCGGCGAGGAGCTCTCGGGCCCGCTCGCCGAGGTCTCGCGACTGCTGCGGGTCAGTGCGGGAGACGCTGGGCGACTGCGCTGACGAGGACGTGGGCCTGGGTGTCAACCCGCACGGCGGCAACGTGGACATCGAGCGGCGTCGGAGCTGCGCCCACTGCGACCAGGAGGACCGCCGCGACGACCAGGAGCACAACGCCGATCGCGATCAGTTCGCTCTCCATCTGGCTCGCCTCGCTTCCGTTCGTTCTGTCCTTCATGCACGATGCGAGGCAGGGAAGTGACGTCCATCCGTAAAGCGGCTGTGAAATGGCTGATCGCGGGCGTGGTCGCCGGGTCATGCTCCGCGCCGGCGCCGGCCGTGGTGCCGACGCCGGCGCCGGTGACCCACAAGCTCCAGGTCGTCGCCGCGGGCGCCGACGGTCCGGTCGCCGGCCTGCGGGTCTGCGCGTCGACGCTCTCGGGCGCCCAGTCGTGCGCGCCGACCGGCGCCGATGGGACCGCGACCTTCACGCTGCCGGCGGACGCGTACCAGGTGCGCTCCGAGGTGCCCGCGAGCCAGCGGCAGCTGGACGACCAGGGCGCTCCGGTCAACACGCTGGGCGGCGCTCCGGTCGGAGCGGATCTCGTGCAGGGCGACGCGTCGGTCCGGCTCGCCTTCGAGCGGATCCGCCGGATCAGCGGGACGATCACCGACACGAACGAGAAGCCTGTCGCGCAGGCTCCGGTCTGCGCGAACCCGCTGTCGCTCGCCGCGACGGTGTGCGACAAGAGCAAGGCGGACGGCACGTACGCCCTCGACGTCACCCCGGGCCTGTACAAGATGACCTTCGACGGCGGCCCGGGTCTTCGGCTCCTCTCGCAGTGGGCCTACGGACGGGTCGACAGCGGCGAGGCGGACGTCATCGACGCGCGCGGCGCCGATGCCCCCGGCGTCGATGTGCAGCTCCGCCAGGGGTTCACGATCCAGGGGACCATCACGACGCCCGACGGCCAGCCGGTGAAGAAGGCGCAGGTGTGCACGCACCGGTTCAGCGAATCGCTGCCCTGGGACTGCGAGCGCACCGACGACCACGGGCACTACGTCGCGCTCCGCGAGCCCGACACCTACTGGGTCTGGGTCATTCCCTCTGACGATGATGCACTGCTGATGCAGTGGTACGACGACTCGCTCGTCGGCGTGTCGGCGACCTCCGTCAACCTCGATCGCGATCGCGTGATCGACCAGGTGCTCGGCCCGGGACCGTCGATCGTCGGTCACGTCACGGATCCGAACGGCGCGCCGGTGGTGCACGCGTTCGTCTGCGCCGATACCCCGTTCCCGACGGGTCGCATCTGCCGGCCGACCGACGCGAGCGGCGCGTATCGCGTGACCACTCGGCCGGAGACGTATGACGTTCAGATCCTGCCGCCTGATGGCAGCGACCTGCTGCCGCAGTTCGTCGGGGGCGGCCGGACGTGGCTCGACGCCAACACCGTCACCGTCCGGTCGCAGAACGTGACCGTCGACGTGAAGCTGCAGCGCGGGGTGGTCGTGAAGGGCGTGATCCGCACCCAGACCGGCATCCCGCTGGAAGGAGCGTCGGTCAACGTGTCCGACGCCCAGGGTTTCCTGACCGCAACGTACACAGACGAGACCGGCACGTACTCGCTCGCCGTCCCCACGGGCACGTACACCTTCGATTTCTTCGCACCGTTCCCGAGCCAGGTCGTCAGCGTCGAGGGCCGGGTCGTGACGGTGGACAAGGCGATGACCATGGACGTCACGCTCGCCGACGCGAACCCCTGACCGCGCCCATAATCCCAAGCACATCACCGGGGAGGACGACTCATGGACCTGCGCTCGATCATCGCGCCGCGCCTCGTGGCGCACGCTCACTGCGACATCCCGTGTGGCATCTACGACCCGACGGCCGCGACGATCGCCGCTCAGACGGTGGCGAAGATGGTCGAGAAGATCACCGGCTCAACGGGCGGGGACGACGCGAGCCGCAACACGTACATCCGGTCGGTCGCGGTGAAGGAGGAGCACGCGCAGATCTGCAAGAAGGAGCTGCTCATCCTCTGGACCGACTACTTCAAGCCCGAGCACCTTGAGAAATACCCGAAGCTCCACGACACCTTCTGGAAGGCCGCGAAGCTCTGCTCGAAGAACAAGCAGAGCGTCGACGCGAAGGCCGCGACCGATCTACAGGCGGCGGTCAAGGAGATCGCGGACATCTTCTGGGCGACCAAGAAGTGAGACCGGCGACGGCGCTCTTCGCCGTCGCCGTCGCCGGGCAGAGCATGGAGCCGACCTTCCGGGACGGGGATTGGCTCCTCGTCCGGCGGCTGCGGCGGCCGCCGCGCGCGGGCGAGGTGGTCGTGGCCAGGGATCCGCGCGAGCCGCGGCGCCTCCTGGTGAAGCGCGTCCGCTCGGTCGCGCCCGACGGCGTGACCATCCAGGGTGACCACGCCGATCCCGCCGAGTCGACCGACTCGCGCCAGTTCGGGCCGATCCCGGTTTCGGCGGTCATCGGGCAGCCGGTCCTTCGGTACGCGCCGCTCGAGCGGATCGGCCTTGTCAGGTGACGGTCACATGTGCGCGCTGCGGCAACACTCGCGAGGGCGCGGGAAAGACCGGTCTGCCCGGCGCGCTCGGCGAGGAGATCGAGCAACGGGTCTGCGCCGAGTGCTGGAAGGAGTGGACGGCCGCCCAGATCCGGGTGATCAACCACTACGGTCTGCGCCCGGCGTTGCGCGAGGACCGGGAAAAGTTGTACGGCTTCACGCGCGAGTTCCTCAATCTCGCGACGTAGTATTTGCGTCCGATGAGCGAGGAACGCGGCGGTACGGCGGCGGTCGCCGAGGGCGGCGCTGCCCAGGAAGGCGTCTACGTC
>DATCOR010000305.1:0-3388 GCA_036564585.1 Candidatus Limnocylindria bacterium
CCAACAGCGAGCGCGGCGTCGAACGCAGCCTGCTCATCGTCCGCGGTCCAGTCGACGAACGCGCTGTCGATGCGCAAGATCGTGCCGGCTTTCGCCGCGAGCACCGGCGTTCCGGCCTTCACCGGGAAGTCGATGCCCTCGTGGTAGCCCGCGCGGTAGTCGCGTGGCGAATTCGGGAGGTATTGCTCGTCGGTCGGGATGTCGATGCCCCCGACCGGGATCGCGAATCCCGACTGCAGCCGGAGATGGGCGGGGATCGGCCGCTCCGTAGGCGCGGCGGCGGGCCACTCCCACACCCGAGGCGTCGGCGTCGGGACGAGTGGTAGGGCGACAGGCCCAGAACGCGCAGCGCTCGCCAGCGTCGCGATCGCCACCAGCGCGGCCACGGCGATGATCGCGAGCAACGGACGCATATACTGACGGTACACGCGTCGACCTTTAACGACCGGTCCTGCGAGGCCGGAAAGGGAGTGCGCAGCTGCCGATCATCCTCGCGCCCGACGACGTCCGGCGAGCGATCGCTCGCATCGCACACGAGATCGTCGAACGGGACCGCGATCTTCCCGCCCTCGCACTCGTGGGTATCCGCGCGCGCGGCGATCTCATCGCCACGCGGCTCCGCGAGGCCATCCGCCGCAACGAGGGCGTGGACCTGCCGCTCGGCTCGCTCGACATCACGCTGTACCGCGACGACCTGACCCGCATCGGCCAGGCGCCGGTCGTCCGTGAATCGATCATCCCGTTCTCGGTCGACGGCAAGGTCGTTGTTCTGGTCGACGACGTTCTCTTCACCGGCCGCACGATCCGCGCCGCGATGGACGCGCTCGTCGACTACGGCAGGCCGCGCGCCATCCGGCTCGCCGTGCTCATCGACCGCGGCCACCGCGAGCTGCCGATCCGCGCGGACTTCGTCGGAAAGAACGTGCCCACCGCGATCACCGATGACGTCCGCGTGCAGCTCGTCGAGACGGGCGGCAAGGACGAAGTCGAGCTCGTGCAGGTCGCGGTGCCGGCATGAGCTGGCAGCGGCGCCACGTGCTCGCGACGGACGACTGGTCGCGCGACGAGATCGAGCAGGTCCTTTCGACGACCGGCGCCATGGTCGAGGTGCTCGGTCGCCCGATCCGGCGCACGCCGGCCCTGCGCGGCCGCACGGTCATCCTGTTCTTCGCTGAAGCCTCGACCCGCACGCGCGTGTCCTTCGAGCTCGCTGCGAAGGCCCTGTCCGCCGACGTCACGAACATCACCGCAAGCGGCTCGTCGGTCGAGAAGGGCGAGACGCTGCTCGACACGGTGCGCACGCTCACCGCGCTCGGCGGCGACGTGATCGTCATGCGCCACTCCGCCTCGGGTGCGCCGTACTTCGTCGCGGAGCGCACCGATGCCGCGGTCATCAACGCCGGCGACGGCTGGCACGCGCACCCGACCCAGGGCCTGCTCGATGCGTACACGCTTCGCGGCGCGCTCGGCGACCTGGGCGGGAAGCGGATCGTGATCGTGGGCGACATCACGCACTCGCGCGTGGCCCGCTCCGATATCGACGCACTCGTGCCGCTCGGCGCGACGATCACGCTGTCGGGCCCGCCGACTCTCGTCCCCTCCGCCTGGCGCTGCGGGATGACCCCGCGCGGCACGTCGTACGAGCCGGATCTCGACCGCGCACTCGACGGCGCCGATGCGGTGATCGCGTTGCGCCTCCAGACCGAACGGCAGCACGCCGGGCTCCTGCCGTCGCTCCGCGAGTACGCGCACACCTGGGGGCTCAGCGATGCGCGCGTCGCGCGGATGCGCCCAGACGCGCCGGTCCTCCACCCGGGCCCGATGAACGAAGGCGTTGAGATCGCGGCCTCGGTGGCGCACGGCGCGCGCTCGCTCATCGAGACGCAGGTGACCAACGGAGTGGCCGTGCGAATGGCCCTCCTGTATCTCCTCGCCGCCGGACCGGAGCAGAAAGAATGAGCGTCCTCACCGACGTCAGGCGCGACGCCGAGAAGCGTGGGCTGATCACGGCACCGGGGTTCATCGACCTGCACGCGCACCTGCGCGAGCCGGGCTTCGAGGAATCCGAGACGATCGCGACAGGGTCGCGCGCGGCCCTGGCCGGCGGCTTCACGACGATCTGCGCCATGCCGAACACGGAGCCGGCCATCGACTCGCCGGGCCTGATCGCGGAGCTCATCGCGCGCGGTGAGGCCGCGAAGGCGGCGCGGGTCCTGCCGATCGCGACGATCACCCGCGGACGCAAGGGGAAGGAGCTCGCGGACCTCGTCGAGCTCGCGGCCGCGGGCGCCGTCGCGTTCTCCGACGACGGATCGCCGGTCGCCGACGCGCAACTGTTCCGGAACGCGCTCGAGTACGCGCGCGCGGCGGGCCGGCCGATCCTCGAGCACTCGCAGGACCTTGCGCTCTCGGCCGGTGGCGTGATGCACGAGGGCGTGGTCTCCGCGCGGCTCGGCCTCCCTGGTATGCCCGCGGCCGCGGAGGAGAGCGCGATCGCCCGCGACCTCTCACTCGCGAAGCTCACCGGCGGGCGGCTGCATCTGTCGCACGTCTCGACCGCCGGCAGCGTGGAGCTCGTGCGCCGCGCGAAGGCCGGCGGCCTCGCGATCACCTGTGAGGTCACGCCACATCACCTCGCGCTCACGGACGAGTGGGTCGCGGGCTCGCGCGCGTTCGCGTGGGAGGACGATGGCGTGCGCGCCGCGCCGTACGAGACCTCCACGAAGGTGAACCCGCCGCTCCGCACGGCCGCCGATGTTCGCGCGTGCTGGGCGGGGCTCATGGACGGCACGATCGACGCGATCGCGACCGATCACGCGCCGCACGCGTCGACCCGCAAGGACGTCGAATACCAGGAGGCGGCGTTCGGCATCTCGGTCTTCGAGACCGCGGTGCCGCTCCTGCTCGCGGGTGTCGCAGCGGGGTGGGGGACGTGGGAACGCGTCGTCGAGGCGCTGACCGTTGGGCCCGCGCAGGTCCTCGGGATCGATCTCCCGAAGGACGACCTCGTGGTCATCGACCCGAGCGCGACGTGGACGCCGACCGCGGCGTCGCTGCGGTCGCTCGGAAAGAACACCCCGCTCCTCGGACGGCCCCTCGTCGGCCGCGTCGTCGAGGCGGTCGTCGACGGCGAGCTCCGGCTCAGTCTCTCGTCCGCGGCGCCGGCGCAGTGAGCCGCAGGCGCAGTGCGGTCGCCGAGCGCGAGGCCTTCCTGCTCGAGCGCCAATTGCATCTTTATGCATCGGACATGTATAGTTATGCACCGATGAGCAGGGCGGCGGTGCTCGGACTCGAGGACGGCTCGGTCTGGTGGGGAGAGGCCTTCGGCGACGCGTCGAGCGCGTCGGGCGAGGTCGTGTTCAACACCGCGATGACCGGCTACCAGGAG
>DATCOR010000314.1:0-6074 GCA_036564585.1 Candidatus Limnocylindria bacterium
TTCCCCGGGAAGTGGCCCTTCAGGTAGAACTCCTCGCCGGTGAAGTCGTGCTCCGCGACCGCGCGCACGAGGGGCTCGAGCTCGGTGACGCGATCGATGAGCAGGAACGGATCGCGATGCGGGATGAGGGCCTCGATGCCCTTCCGGTCGAGGACGACGCTCAAGCGGTGAGCGCTTCGATGCCGACCGTGTCGATGAGGTGCGTCGTCACCTGGCCGGCCTTGAACGCCTCGGAGGCGAGGATCTTCTTGTGCGCGTCGATGTTCGTCGTCACGCCGACAACGGTGAACTCGTCGAGCGCGCGCTGCATCCGCGCGACGGCCTCGGTGCGGTCCCTCCCCCACGCGATGACCTTCGCGAGCAGCGAGTCGTAGAACGGCGGGACCTCGTAGCCCTGGAAGCAATGTGTGTCGAGCCGGATCCCCGGCCCGGCCGGCGGGAGCCACGTCGTGAGCACGCCGGTCGAGGGTGCGAACGTGAGCGGGTCCTCGGCGTTGATCCGGCACTCGATCGCGTGGCCGTTCACGTAGATCTGCTCCTCGGAGAAGCTGAGCGGCTCGCCCGCAGCGAGCGCGATCTGCTCCTTGACGAGGTCGATGCCGGTCACGGCCTCGGTCACGGTGTGCTCCACCTGGATACGCGCGTTCACCTCGATGAAGTACGGATTGCCGGCGGCATCGATGAGGAACTCGAACGTGCCGACGCCCCGGTAGCCGAAGCGCTTCGCCGCGTCGACCGCGTAGGTCTTGATGCGGCGGCGGAGCTCCTCGTTGATGGAGACCGAGGGCGCCTCCTCGAGCATCTTCTGGTTGCGCCGCTGGATGGAGCACTCGCGCTCGCCCACGCAGATCGCTTCGCCGCGATCGTCGACCAGGATCTGCGCCTCGATGTGCCGAACGCCCTCGAGGTTGCGCTCGAGGTAGAGGCCATCGTCGCCGAAGCTCGCCTTCGCCTCGCTGCGGGCCTGCTCCCAGAGCCGCTGGAGGTCGCGCGCCGACTCGGCCTTGCGCATCCCGCGGCCGCCGCCGCCGGAGCGCGCCTTCAACATGACGGGGTACCCGATCTCTTCGGCGACGCGCAAGGCCTCGGATGACGTCTTCACCGGACCGTCCGAGCCGGCGATGACCGGAAGGCCGGCGCGCTTCATCGCCGCGCGCGTCGCGGACTTGTCGTGGAAGCGCGCGAGCACTTCCGGCGGAGGGCCGATGAACACCAGGCCGTGCTCCTTGCAGACCTCGGAGAAGTCCGCGTTCTCGGAGAGGAACCCGTAGCCGGGATGGATCGCCTGCGCGCCAGAGATGAGCGCGGCCGAGATGATCGCCGGGATGTTCAGATAGGAGTCGCGCGAGTTCGCCGGCCCGATGCAGATGGCCTCGTCGGCGGAGTGGACCGGGAGGCTGTGCACGTCGGCCTCGCTGTACACGACGACACTCTGGATCCCGAGCTCGCGACACGCGCGGATGACACGCAGCGCGATCTCACCCCGGTTCGCGATGAGGATCTTGTCGAACGAGATCGAGTGCCTCCTTCAACGTTTCGGGGTCCGACACGTTCGCGGTCCGTGCCTCGGGGAGGATCCGCTTCACGAGACCGGTGAGCACGTTGCCCGCGCCGAACTCGATGAACGTCGTCGCGCCCTCCTCAGCGGCGCGCTTGACTGAGGCGACCCACTGTACGGGAGAGTGGACCTGTTTTTCGAGCAATGTCACGAAATCGCTCGAATTCGCGTGTGGCTGCGCATCCACATTTGCGATCACGCGGTACTTGAGCTCTTTGAACGGCGTGGCTCGGATCGCCTCGGCGAGCAATGGAGCGACTGCTTTCATCGCGGGCGAGTGGAATGCCCCCGACACCTTCAGTGGGATGACGCGCTTCGCGCCCGCTGCTTTCAATGCCTCGGTAGCCTTCGGCATCGCCGCGAGCGGCCCAGTGACGACGACCTGGCCAGGCGCGTTGTCATTCGCGACGACGATGCCCGTGCCGTCGATGGCCTTGGCGACCGCGTCCGCATCGAGCCCGAGGACCGCGGCCATGCCACCCGATGCGTCCGCCGCCTGCATGAGCTCGCCGCGCTTGCGTACGAGCCGGAGCGCGTCACCGAAGTCGAGCGCGCCGCCCGCGACGAGCGCGGTGAACTCACCGAGCGAATGGCCGAGGAGGATCGGGTTGCCGGCCACAAGTCCCTCGGCTTCCGCTGCCCTCAGCGCCGCGATAGAAGTCGCCAGGATTGCCGGCTGCGCATTCGCGGTCCGCTCGAGCTCGGACGCCGGTCCGTCCCAGCAGAGCGCGCGCAGATCGAATCCGAGCGCCTCGTTCGCTTCGTCGTACGCGCTCGCGGCGTCCGGGAACGAATCGGCGAGCGCCTTCCCCATCGCGACACTCTGCGAGCCCTGACCCGGAAATAGCCAAGCAAGCGGTGAACGCATCCGGTGGAGCATAAGAATTGCCGGCGCGTCGCTTACTCGCCTTGTCGCTACGAGCGAGGTCCTAGCAAAGGCCTGAGCGGTGGTCTACGAAACCGCTGCTCTACCAACTGAGCTACGTCGGCGTGTGGCCACTTTATCGAAATCGTTGGCGTATCACTCTCCGACTCGTGAGGTTTCGTCCGGTTTCGTGTGGCGTCACCGGGGCCGCTTGGCTGCAACATGGCTGCAGAAGCGATTGAAGCGACCGCATCGTGCGGCGGGGATGCCACGTCAGACGAGCACGCGACCCCTTCGGACTGAACGGAACGTTGATCATGGAGCGCGCGAGCTCCATGACGTGCCCCGCACGCCAGGTCGATATCGAGTCTCAGCCCGGAGCCTGGCGCGCGTCGCGGTACGAGGCGAACGCTGCGACGATCAATGTGCCGACGCCGACGAGTAGGAGCAAGCCGAAGAGAGCGGCCCAGCTTCGCTGCGTAATCAAGCCGGCGATTGTGCCCACGTCCTGACCGAAGAAGATGAGCGCCGGAAGAGCGCCTGCAAGCCAGAACCACCGCCGCCGTGGCGCATCGCACCAGCGTGCAGAGGCCACGATGACGGCGGCGTAGAGGAGGCCGAAGATCGCAGTGAAGACCAGCACAACCGCAAGCGGCGCGTTCCCCTCGCGCTCGGCCACCTGCGGCACGACCCCAGCCACGGACAGCCCAAGGTATGCGAAACGGCCAAGGAGAAGGGCGTACGCGGCGATGTAGACACGCATCGCGAGCGTTCGTTGCATGACCGAGACGATGGGCCGGTCGTCACGATCGTCGGGGGCCGAACAGCGAGACGTGCAGTTGGGGCAACCGGACCTGCTTGCTCCGTAACGCCTGGCGGACGCGGATCGATCAGAGTTGCGCGGATGAGCATGCGGACCATCACTGCAGTCGCGTTGTTGCTGGCCGCCATCGCCTTCGCGACGATGGCCTTCGCCTCGGCCCCGCTGAGCCTCGCGTCTTTGGTCTACGTGTTCGCCTGGGTGGTGTTTGCGCTCGTCGGCGCGGTGCTCGCGATCCGCCGTTCGACGAACCCGATCGGCTGGCTGTTCCTCGTCATCGGGGTCGTCGCCGAGGGCTCGCAGGTCGCGGCCAATGGTGGGCCGGTGGATCCGGCCGGCGGCCCAGCGTCCGTCCTGCGGCTCATCGCGGTCGCGGCCTGGTTCGTCCCCTTCGGCTTGCTGCCGGTGCTGCTGATCCTATTTCCGATCGGGCGGCCACCGACGCGCCGCTGGTGGCTCCCGATCGTCGCGGCTGCCGTCATCATCCCGATCGGCGTGCTGACCTCGACCGACACGGCCGGCACCTCCGTCACCTCGATCGTCCTCGGCTCGGAAGCCGCGCCACTCCGCGATGTGCTCCAGACGTTCACGGGGTTCGGCTTGATCGGCCTCTACTTCGTCGCGGTCGCCTCGCTCTTCCGCCGCCGCCGGTCGGCCTCCGTGGAAGAGCGCCAGCAGCTGAGGTGGGTCGCGTACGCTGGCGCGCTCCTCGCGATGGCGTTCCTCTGGACGACCGTTGCCTTCTTCACGCCGCTCCGCGAGCTCGATCCCGATGCGCCGTTCCCGGTCGTGATGTTCGGTGGGATCCCGTTCTTCACCGGGCTCATCGCCGTTCCGATCGCCGTTGGCGTGGCCGTCCTGCGTTACCGCCTCTACGAGATCGACGCGCTCATCGGTCGCACGCTGGTGTACGGGTCGCTGACGGTGGTCCTCGTCCTCGCCTACGTCGCGGGCGTCGCCGCGTTCCAGTTCCTCCTCTCGCCGTTCACCTCGGGCAGCCCGATCGCGGTCGCGGTCTCGACGCTCGCCGTCGTCGCGCTGTTCCAGCCGTTGCGCCGCGGCATCCAGTCGGCCGTCGACCGCCGCTTCTTCCGCGCGAAGTACGACGCGGTGCGCACGCTCGACGCATTCGCCGTGCGGCTGCGCGACGAGATCGACCTCGAGGCCCTGCGCGCCGAGCTCCTCGACGTCGTCGGCCAGACGATCCAGCCGGCGTACGCGAGCCTGTGGCTGCGGAGCGCACGCTGAACCGAGGTGCGCTTCATGCGAACCCCACGGCCGCCAGATCGCGGCGACCACACCAGATGATCTGCAAGCCGCCGCGGCGATGAGGTCCGAGCCGCATGGGAGCCTGCCGCCATCGCCGATGACCTGATGGTCGTTCGTTCCCTGCATAAGTTCCCGCGAAGTTCGGCCACTTCAGGACAAGTTCCGGCTCCGCTGGCCAAGGCAGCCATACAACAACCGCAGATTTGATGGACGGATAGCGAGTCGGCTGGCGGCGCCCGGTGGATTACCGCTTTTCGATCGCGAAGAGTGCCTGCCCATATTCGACAGGGGCCCCGCCGGCGACGAGCACATCGCGCAGCACTCCGTCGATCGGGGCGACCACATCGGTCATCGCGCCGAGCGACTGCACCGCGCCGAGCACGGTTCCCTTCTTCACGGCGTCGCCGGCGCTCCAGTCCTTGGAGGCGCTGAAGATCCCGACGCCGGACGAGTGCACCCGCGATGGATCGGGGACCTTCGGCGCGGCGGCAGCGGCGGCGCGCGCTTCGGCGGACGCGAGTACGGGCACGGCCGATGGCACGCGCACGATCGCGGCGGCCATCCCCTCGGCCTCGACCTCGATCGCGGTCGCGCCCGAGCCCTCTGCGAGGCGGAGCAAGTCGTCGAGCAGCGCGAGCACCTCGTCCTTCTCGTCGGTCATGTCGGCCGCATCATCCGCTTCCAGAATGGCTCGCTCTTCTTGACCGGTACGGCGCCGGGCACGGGCTCGACGACCAGGCCGATGTGCCGGTACCGCTCATAGCGCGCGGAGAGCAGCTCGGCGATCGGCACGCGGCCGAGCCGGTCGAGCTGCACGATGAGCGCGGACTTGATCGCGGTGATCGTGGCCTGCGGGTCGGTGTGCGCGCCGCCGGCCGGCTCGGGGATGAGGCCGTCGACGATGCCGAGCTTCAGGAGGTCGCTCGCAGCGAGCTTCAGGGCGTTCGCGGCCTTCTCGGCCTCCGTCGCGCTCCGCCAGAGGATCGCGGCCGCGCCCTCGGGTGAGATGACCGAGTAGATCGCGTTCTGCAGCGCGAGCACGACGTCGCCGACCGCGAGTGCCAACGCGCCGCCGGAGCCGCCTTCGCCGATGATGATCGCGACGATCGGTGTCTGGAGGCCGGTCATCATGAGGATCGACTTCGCGATCGCCTCGGCCTGCCCGCGCTCCTCGGCCTCGGGGCCGGGGTACGCGCCGGGTGTATCCACCAAGGTGACGAGCGGCAGGTGGAACTTCTCGGCCATCCGGTACAGGCGCATCGCCTTGCGATAGCCTTCGGGGTACGGCATCCCGAAGCTCCGTGCGATGTTCTCTTCGGTGGTCGCGCCGCGCTGCTGCGCGACGACGACGAGCGGCCCGACGCCGTCGAGCTCCGCGATCCCGCCGACGACCGCCGGATCGTCCCGGTAGCCGCGGTCGCCGTGGAGCTCCTGGAACTTCTCGAAGAGCCCGTCGATGACCTCGATCGAGTGGGGCCGCTTCAGCTCCCGCGCGAGCTGCACCGACTGCCACGGTGTGCGTTGCGTCGTGAGCTGCGTGGCGTCGGTGATGAGGCCGGCGT
>DATCOR010000315.1:0-3608 GCA_036564585.1 Candidatus Limnocylindria bacterium
CCTGTTGTGCTCGTTTGGCGATGTAGAGCGAGCGATCGGCCGACTGGAGGAGCGCTTCCGCCGATTGGCCCTCGGTCCAGTGCGCGATCCCGCTGCTCACACCGACCAGCGCGTGCGGAGCGCCCCATCTCGCTTCGCGCACGGCCGCGCGAAGCCGCTCGACGACGAGGATCGCCTGCGCCAGGCCGGTCCCCGGAAGAAGGATGAGGAACTCGTCGCCACCCATGCGCACAGCGATGTCGGCGCCCCTGAGGCCGGCTCGAAGGATCCTGGCGAAGTCGACGAGGACGTCGTCGCCGGCGGCATGCCCGAGGCTGTCGTTGAGCCGCTTGAAGCCATCGAGGTCGAATGCCGCGACGCTGAACAGCCGGCCGCGGTGGGCATCCGCGATGAGCCGCTCGAGCGCGCTGTCGGCGAATCGGCGGTTGTACAGGCCGGTGAGGGCATCGGTGAACGACAGGGCCTCCGCTCGGGTGCGCAGCTCGTCCAGCTCGTCGGCCCGCGCCGCGATCGAGGAACGGGACGCGCGCAGCGTGCGGCCGATCATCGCGGCCAGCGCCGCGTATCCGGCGGTCTCGACTATCCGTGTCCCGAGATCCGCGATGAGGGCTGAGAAGCTCGCGGCCGGCGCGATGAACGCGACCACCGCCAGGCTGATCACGGTGACCGCCGCGACGACGAACGTGTGTCGCGCCCGGGGCGAGAAGACCGTCGTGATCACGAGCAGCAACGCGAATGGGAAGTACTCCGACGGCAGCCCACCGGCGAGCGCGAGGAGCACGACCACGATCGGCTGCGCGAAGATGCCAAAGACCATGACCCGCCGGTCGCCGAACGCCCCGGCCGGCAGGATCCGGAACCAGGCGACGCCCAACGCCAGGACGAGCGCTCCGGTGACCAGCACGCCGACCCGATCGGGATCGTGCGTCACCGGGAGAGCCGCCGTCAGCATGAGGAACGCGGCGGCGCCGTACGCGAGGCGCTCGTTCTGGCGGCGGATCCGGCTGGCGTAGTCCGCGCGCTCACGCGTCGACTCAGTGCTCATGGGCGGAGGCTAGGCCGAGGGTACCTAGGCGGGGATCAGCGTCGCTTTTCGCGGAGGGTCGCGGCCTTGCCGACCCGCTCGCGGAGGAAATAGAGGGTCGCCCGGCGGGCGTGGCCGTGGCGGACGACCTCGATCTTCTCGAGGCGGGGCGAGTGAACTAGGAACGTGCGCTCGACGCCGACGCCGCTGGCGATCCGGCGGACGGTGATCTGGGCGTTCAGCCCGCCGCCGCGGACCCGGATCACGGTGCCCTCGTACGCCTGCAGCCGCTCCTTGTTGCCTTCGACGACGCGCACGGATAGGCGGACGGTGTCTCCGGGCCGGACCTCTGGGAGGTCGGCCTTGAGCTGTTCGGAGGCAAGCGTCTTCAAGACGTCGTTCATCGGCATAACGGTCGTGCTCACGGGGTCATCGAATGATAGCTCATTGACCGGCCTTCTTCAGCCGATCGAGGATCGTGACATGCGATACGCCGTAGTGCCGCGCGAGCTCGCGGACGGTCAGTCCGGTCGCGCGCATGCGAGCGACCTCCGCCGCCGTCGGACCACGCTGCGCGCTGCGGGCCGCGCGCAATCGAACGCCGGCGGCGCGCAGCCGCGCGCGTACCGTCGCCGGCGAGATGCCGAACCGCGCGGCGATGCGATACGAGCCGACACCCGAGCGATACGCCGCGATGAGGTCGGCGTCGGAGACCGGCGTCTTCGCCGCGGGTCGCGGGAGGCGCGCGCGCTCAGCGGGAGTGAGGTCCGCGCGTTCGAGGAGATCCGGACGCCGCTCGGCGGTGCGGCGGATCGCTTCGGCCCGGCGCCACTTCGCGATGGACGCGTGGTCGCCCGAGACCAGGACCGCCGGCACCTTGCGGCCTTCGTACTCGGTCGGCCGGGTGTACTGCGGACCCTCGAGCAGCCCGCTCGTGTGCGACTCCTCGCGCAGCGACGCCGCGTCGATCACCCCAGGGAGCAAGCGCGCCACGGCGTCGATCAACACCATCGCGGGCAGCTCGCCGCCGGTGACGACGTAGTCGCCGATCGAGAGCTCCTCGTCGACGTCGCTCTCGACGATCCGCTCGTCGACGCCCTCGTAGTGGCCGGCGACCAGCACGAGATGATCGATCGCGGCGAGCCGGCGCGCCGTCGGCTCGTCGAACAGTCGGCCCTGCGCCGAGAGCAGCACGACGTGGCCGTCGCGGCCCTTGAGCTCGCGGATCGCCGGCGCGAGCGGCTCGGGGGTGAAGACCATGCCCGCGCCGCCGCCGTACGGGACGTCGTCGACCGTGCGGTGCCGATCGCCCGCCCAGCTGCGCAGATCGTGGAACACCAGGTCGAGCTTTCCCGCTCCGCGAGCGCGCGCGACGATGCTCTCGGCGAATGGGCTCTCGAACATCTTCGGGAAGAGCGTGAGCACGTCGACCCTCATCGCAGCTCCTCCTGCGGCACGACGACAACGCGGCCGCCGGCGACGTCGACCTCGCGCACGACCGAGGCGATCGCCGGCACGAGGAGCTCACCGCCGTGCGCGCGGCTCACCACAAGGACGTCAGTCTCGCCGGCGCGGATGATCTCCCGCACGTCACCGATCGGCTCTCCCGCCGGGGTCTCGGCGCGCAGGCCAACGAGGTCCGCCCACAGGTACCTGCCCTTCGTCGCCTGTCTCGCCTCCTCGACGGCCACGCGAAGGAACCGGCCGCGCAGGGGCTCGGCGTCGGGCCGCGAGGCGTAGCCCTCGAAGCCGACGATCGGCTCCTGCGGTGTGCCGCGGATCGACCGGATGGTCAGCGCACCGAGACCGTCGCACTGGAGCGAGGCGCCGACGCGGAACCGGTCGGGGACGTCGCTGCGGGGATCGACGCGGACCTCGCCTCGAACGCCGTGGGGCGTCTTGATGACGCCGACGACGAGGCCGTCGGGCTCGCTAATCGATCTCGAGGTTGACCTTGGTCCCGTCACGTGTGGCCATCACCTTGAGCAGGGCGCGGATGGCCTTCGCGATGCGACCGCCCCGCCCGATGACCTTCCCGACGTCAGCTTCCGCGACCTGCAGATGCAGCTTGAGGAAATCGCCGTCCTGCTCTTCCTTCACCACGACGCCCGAGGGATCGTCCACCAGGGCTTTCGCGACGTGCTCGAGGAGCTCGGATTCCTTGCTCACCGCGCGACGGGCGGGACTTCGGCGTCCGGGATGCCGCTGCGGACGAGGAGCGCGCGGGCGGTCGAGGTCGGCTTCGCGCCGTTCTTGATCCAGTGGCGCACGCGGTCCGTGTCGAGGACGAGCGCGCCCTCTTCGGTGCGCGGGTTGTAGTGACCGAGGATCTCGATGAACTTGCCGTCGCGCGGCGAACGCGAGTCGGCCACGACGACGCGGTACGTCGGGGCCTTCGTCTTGCCGGTGCGCCGCAGGCGGATATGTACAGCCAACGTCAGACGTCCCTTCGTGAAAGATGTGCGCGGGAAGAACAGAAGTATACGGGACGCGGCCCTAGATCGGCATCGTCCGAGCCTGCGTTGCCCTGAGCAGCGCGTCGATCCGCTCGCGATGGCGGACCGCCAGCGGGTCGCTCCAGAAC
>DATCOR010000007.1:0-26300 GCA_036564585.1 Candidatus Limnocylindria bacterium
GTTCCGAACAAAGCCCTAAATACCGCCATTCGGCGCATGTGCGCCGCCTGGAGGTGGTGGACGGAACGGGGCTCGACGGGTCCTTTGAATGGGCTCGCCGGGGCCGGCAAAGCCGGGCCCGGCGTACGGACACTGACTAGGACAACGCGAAGGAGGGGGACCTTGGCAACCATGGCGGCCCCGCGGGCCGGAGGGTGGCGGACGACGTATGGGCTCCCATTCGTCATCGGCGCCTCGTCTGCGGGCACGATCATCGAGTGGTACGACTTCTATCTCTACGCGACGCTCACACCGTTCCTCGCTCCGATCTTCTTCCCGAGCGATAACCCGACCGCGTCACTGCTCGCGGCGTTCGCGACCTATGCGGCGGGCTTCCTCGTTCGGCCATTCGGCGCGGTCGTGTTCGGGCGCATCGGCGACGTCGTCGGGCGCAAGTACGCGTTCCTGATGACGATCTCGATCATGGGTGTCGCGACGGTCCTCGTCGGCCTTCTGCCGACCTACGCGTCGATCGGCATCCTCGCGCCAACGATCCTGCTCATCCTGCGGCTCGCGCAGGGCCTCGCCCTCGGTGGCGAGTACGGCGGCGCGGCGATCTACGTCGCCGAGCATGCCCCGGACCACCGTCGCGGCTTCTACACCGCGTGGATCCAGACGACCGCGACGATCGGCTTCTTCCTCGCACTCGCGGTCATCCTCGTCTTCCGGACGAACATGACCCCAGCCGACTTCGCGAGCACCGGCTGGCGCTACCCGTTCCTCATCTCAGCGATCCTGCTCGCGATCGCGATCTATATCCGCATGCGGCTCCAGGAAACCCCACTCTTCGCTCGCCTCAAGGCGCGCGGCGAGACGACCAAGAACACCTCATCCTGGGCCAGGGAAAGCTTCAGCGGCCGCAAGGTCGGCACCATCGCTCTCGTCCTCCTCGGCCTGACCGCCGGTCAGGGCGTGGTCTGGTACCAGGGGCAGTTCCAGGCGAACTTCTTCATGACCACGTATCTCAAGCTCACGTTCACGCAGTCCTACACGATCATGCTGTGGGCGGTCGCCCTTGGGACGCCGTTCTTCCTCTTCTTCGGGTGGCTGTCCGACCGGATCGGGCGAAAGGTCATCATCCTCGGCGGCTGCCTCATCGCCGCCGCGACCTACCTGCCGATCTATCACGCGATGTACGACCAAGCCCACGTGACTGCTGATGCCACCGGCCTCATCACGAAGGCCGACCCGAACATGGTCGCGATGATCGCGCTCGTGTGGATCCAGGTGATCTTCGTCACCATGGTCTACGGGCCGATCGCGGCGTTCCTCGTCGAGTACTTCCGCGCGAAGGTCCGCTACACGTCGCTCTCGATCCCGTACCACTTCGGGAATGGCTGGTTCGGCGGACTCCTACCGCTGTTCTTCACCGGGCTCGTCGGCGCGACATTCCCGGAGGGCAGCAAGTTCTACGTGCCGTGGTTCAAGAACTTCATGTCACTGCCGATCGACAGCAGCGTCAGCCTGCGGCAGTTCAACACCACGAACGATCCGAACGGCAACATCTACCTCGGTCTCGCGTACGTCATCACGGTCGCCCTCATGTCGGTCGTCGTCGGGACGCTGTTCCTGAAGGAGCCGAAGGGCGTCAAGATCTGGTCCGAGGTCGGCGGCGACGATCAGCTCGCACCCGGCCTCGTCGGCGAGAGCACGCCCGCCGACTAGTCGCGTACCTCGCGATCATGAGAGAGGGCGGCGCAGGCCGCCCTCTCTCGCTATTCGAGGTACCGCTCGAACGTGATCCAGCGCGCACCCACGAGGATGGCCGCACCGCCGATCGTGAGCAGTGCCGCGCCGAGCACCAGGAGACGCGCGCTGCCGCCGACGCCGACCAGGATGCCCGCCGCGACGAGCAGCACCGGGAAGAAGAGGACCCCGTTCACGTTGTTCGCCGTCCGGAAGTCGCGCGCGAGCAGCGTGAGCAGGAGCGACAGGCAGGTCGAGCAGACCACGGCCGCTCCGAGCGGCACGAGCAGGAGGGCGATCTCGGCCAGCGACGCCGTGCCGAGGATCACGACGAGTGTCGCCGTGACCGCGAACAGCGGCACCGTCACGGCGATGCCCAGGATGAGGATCGAGAGGAGCTTCGCGACGAGTATCCGGCTCAGCCTTACCGGTAGCGCCACCAGCAGCTCCAGGGTGCGGCGCTCGCGCTCCGTGACGATCGTGTAGCTCGCCGCGAGCGACGGGACGATCATCCCGCAGATCGTGACGAACAGCGGGTACAGGAGCTGGACGAAGACGTCCGCGCCGCGAAGTGACTGGAGACCGGGAGGTCCGCCGCCCGGGAGCTCCGGGATGTCGAGCGGCAGGTTCCTGAGCGTGAGGAGCTGGGGTATCGGCACCACCACGAGGAGCAACAGGGGAAGGAGCGTGGCGGACACCAGCGCGCCGCGACTTCGGCCGAGCTGCCGAAGCTCCTTGCCGAGGAGGATCTGGACCGAGCGATCGATCACGCCTGCACCACGTCAAGGAATAGCTGCTCCAGCGACGGCTCGAGCGGGACAGACTCGTAGACGTCGAGGCCCTGACCGAGCAGATCGCGCAGGAGCTCGGGTCCGGCGCGGAGTCCGTCGACGTTCACGATGGCCGCGTCCGCCTCGACCTCCACTGCGAGGCCGCGGCGCCGGAGCGCCGCGATGAGCGGCTCGACGCCCTGCCGCGCGCGAAGGCGAAGCCGCGGTGCGACACGGCCGCGAAGCGCGACCAGGGATTCGTGGAGCAAGACCGTGCCGCCACGGAGAATGACGACATCATCGCAGAGCGCCTCGGCCTCGGCGAGATTGTGGGTGCACAGCAACGTCGTCCGACCCTTCATCGCCGCGGACAGCAGCTCGTGGACCTCGTGCGCCGCCACCGGATCGAGGCCGACGGTCGGTTCATCGAGAAGCAGGATCTCCGGCTCCGAGAGGAGCGCCGCAGCGAGCAGCAGGCGTCGACGAAATCCGCCCGAGAGCGCCGCGAGCATGGTCCGCCGGTGCGGGCCGAGCCCGAAGGCCTCGATGACCCGTCCGACGTCGCCCCGACCGTAGAGCTGGCGCACGAGCTCCAGGTATTCGATGGCCGAGAGGTCCGCGTACATGCCCGGGTTCTGCGGCACGACCCCGGTGCGGCGCCGCGCGTCGGCGTACGCCGGCGTGTCGGGCCCGGCCCCGAGCAGCGTCACGTTGCCACGCGACGCCCGGAGCGCTCCTTCGAGCAATCGGATCGCGGTGCTCTTCCCTGCGCCGTTCGGCCCGAGAAGACAGGTGCGCGCGCCGATCGGGATGCTCCAGCTCGCATCGTCGAGCGCGACGACGCCGTTGCGGTACCGCTTCGTGACGCGTTCGAACGCGAGTGCGCTCGGCACAGGGTGAGGCTAGAGCGTCTTCTCCAGCTCGATGTTCGCGGGCAGCATGACGTAGCCAAGCTTCGCGTTGATGCCGCGCATCGCCTTGTTCGGCTCGTCGTTCGTGGTCAGCATCGCGCGCAGGCCGGCGGCCTTCGCGGCCGCGAGCATCTTCACCTTCAGGGCGGTCGCGAGGCCGCGGCCGCGGTAGTCGCGCCCGGTGCCTGTCATCCAGGTGTAGCCGCGGTCGGTACCCTGCTTGCCGGTGGTCGTGAACGCCGCGATGCGCTCGCCGTCGAGCGCCACGATCGTGGCGTCGTTGACCATCTTGCCGCTGTCGACGGCCAGCTTCTTGAACTTCTCGAACGGCCAGTGCGGGGTGGGCGAGGCCCACGGGACGTCCTCCCACATCGGCGCCTCGGCCTCCCAGAGGTCGCGCCAGAACGTCTCGGTCGCCGTCGCATCCCGTCCGCGCAGGAGCTCGGTCACGGTCGCGAGCCGGATGCCCGACGCCTCCACGCGCTTCACGACGTCCGTCAATGGACCGCCGTCGAACGACGGCACGTCCACATACGATTCGATGCGCCGGCCGATCTCCTTGTACCCGCGCTTGGTAGCCCATTCAAGCGACCCGGCGAACGCCGCGCTCGCGTTGCTGAGGATCCGCGGCGTCTTGGCCTGGCGCGCCTCGAGCTCCACTGCTTTCAGCAGCGCGCCAGCAAGACCCTTCCGGCGGTGCGCGCGCATGACGTTCACGCCGCCGAACAGCGTCCCGTCGGGTCGAGGGAAGCTGCCGGGACCGAGCTCGGCGCCGGCGGCGAGGCTGCCGCCAGGCGCGTCCACCGACACTCGCAGGAGGTGCTTCGGCGGGTCGATCTGCTCCCACTCGCGCCACTCGTCGGCGGTGCCGCGTTGCAGCTCGTGGACCTGCGCGTTGCGCTCCTCGGTCCACGGCTCGCGGTCGCTGTCACGGAACTCACGGGCGCGGTAGCCCGAGGGAAGGGTCCCCGTGATCGTGTCGGTGGCGGTCATCGTCGTATCCATGGCCCGGAGCATCGGCCGCCGTGGCGCCGGACGCAAGCGTCAACTGCGGCACACTGGAGTCCGCTCCAGCCGGGGCCAGGGAGGTGACGAATGGACGAGCGATCGAAGGGCGAGGGTGGGGACCACGGACCGATGGATCCCACCCGCAAGCTGCTCAAGGTGTTCGGGGTCAAGGTCACCGACTACGAGTCGAAGACCGATGGGCTCCTCGCCCGCTGGCCCGCGGCGAACGAGCGGGACCGCGCCGCGATCCAGGCCGAGGCGCTCGAGCTCAGCGCGGATCTCGCGCACTGGCTGCGTGAGATCTCGGCCCACGTTCTCGAGCGGCAGGAGCGCGTGCTTTCGTCGCTGCGCTGACACAGGTCCGTTACAGGATCGAGCTCGGATCGCCTAACGCAGGCCGGGGCGGCACGCCGCTTGCGACCTAGTCCTTCAGCGTCCCGCGCGAGCGGGCGCACACGAAGGAGGCACACCATGCAGGACAAGATCAAGGGCGAAGGCAACGAGATCAAGGGCACAGTCAAGGAAGAGGCCGGCAAGCTCGGCGGCGACAAGTCGACGGAGCTCAGCGGCAAGTGGGACAAGAACAAGGGCGAGGTCCAGGAGAAGATCGGCGACGCGAAGATCAAGTCCGACCACCCGTAGACCGAGCCACTAACCAGGCCTACGAACAGGCAAGCGCAGAATGGACGCCGTGAAGGCGTCCTTTCTGTTTGTGTGTTTCTTGTTTGTGCCTTTCTTAGCCAGCGTCGCTTGCGCGTCTCCTTCAACGGCTGCGGGCCCGCAGAGGACGCCGCCGCCTCCGGCGCCGCTAGCGGCCATCGCGCCGGAGGCCACCGAGCTCCGGCTCGACATCGTCGAGCTCACCTGCCATAGCTGCGCCGGCCAGGTCGCCCTGGGCACGTCACGAATCCCGGGCGTGCTCCACGTGTCGGCCGAGATGCTCGACCATGTGCTCATCGTGAAGTACGACGCGACCCAGCTAAATGAGACCGCGCTCATCGCCGCCATCGACAAGGTGGTCGACGCCGTCGTCAACTGACCTCGTCCGCGCGTTCGCCGGACATCACGCCGATCCACTCGGCCATCTCGTCGGGATGCTGTCGTTCGCGCGCCCGCGCGTTCGCGACGGCTGCTTCCTATACGTCAGCGACCGGGGTCTCGCGCACGTCCTCGTGACGATGCGCGGCTACGCGGCGATCACCTTCGGGCACGTCATCATCAGCGCGCGCGAGCCGAGCGATGCGCTCTGGCTCCACGAACGACGGCACGTCGAGCAGTACGAGCGGATCGGTCTCGCGTTCATCCCGCTGTACCTCTGGTTCATGCTGCGACGTGGTTATCGCGCGCATCCACTGGAACGTGACGCGTCGGGCGCGGCTAGGCTGTTCGACTAGGTGAGCGACCAGCGATACGACATCGCGATCCTCGGTGGTGGCCCCGGCGGGTATGTCGCCGCGCTGTATGCGGCGGCCAAGGGCGCGCGCGTCGCGCTCGTCGAGCGGGACCGCGTGGGCGGCATCTGCGTCACGGTGGGCTGCATCCCGTCGAAGGCGCTCCTCGACTCGAGCCACGGTTATTGGTTCGCGACCCACGGCGAGGATCACGGCGTGACGGTTCAGGGCGCGTCGTTCTCGCTGCCGAAAGCCGTCGCGCGCAAGGACGCGGTGGTGAAGCAGCTCGTCGGGGGGATCGAGCTCCTGCTGAAGGCGCGCAAGGTCGATCTCTTCACGGGGAGCGGCACGCTCGCATCGCCTGGCGAGCTCAGGGTGAAAGCGAGCGACGGCGAACGTTCGATCAAAGCGAACGCCGTCATCGTCGCCACCGGCTCCAAGGTCGGCATCCCGCCGATCAAGGGGCTCGCTGAGGCGAAGCCGCTCGACAACGTGGGCGCCCTTGCGCTGCAGGAGATCCCGAAGCGGCTCATCGTCATCGGGGCCGGCGCGATCGGCCTCGAGCTCGGTACGTTCTACGCGGAGATCGGCGCCAAGGTGACGGTCCTCGAGATGTTGCCGCAGCCGCTCGGCTACGCGGACCCCGAGCTCGTCCGGCTGCTCGTGCGGGCGCTCGCGGCGAAGGGCGTCGAGATCAAGGCGAACGCGAAGGTGACCGAGGTCGTCCGCAAGGGCAAGACCGTGACCGTCACGTACGAAGTCGAAGGCAAGTCGGAGTCGGTCGAGGGCGATGAGGTGCTGCTCGGTGCTGGTCGGGTCGCGAACTACAGCGGCGTCGAGAACGCCGGCCTCAAGACGGAACGTCTGGGCATCGTCGTGGACGAGCGGATGCGCACGAACATCAGCGGCGTGTGGGCGATCGGGGACTGCATCGGCGACGCGCGTGCGCCCAAGCTCGCGCACGTGGCGAGCACGCAGGGCGAGGTCGCGGTCGACGTGATCCTCGGGGAGGACGCGAAGATGGATTACGACGTTGTACCGAATGTCGTGTACACGCACCCCGAGCTGGCGACGGTCGGGCTCACCGAGGCGCAGGCGAAGGAGAAGTATCCCGACGCGAAGGCGTCGCGGTTCTCGTTCAAGGCGTCCGGCCGCGCGCTCGCCCTCGGCGAGAGCGACGGGGTCATGAAGCTCGTGACCGCCGGCCCGCACGGCCGGATCCTGGGCGCGCACGTCGTCGGCCCCAACGCGAGCGAGCTCATCGCCGAGGCCACGCTCGCGATGCGCCTCGAGGCAACGACCGACGACGTCATCGCGACCATCCACGCGCACCCGACGCTTGCCGAGACGTTCCGCGAAGCGGCCCTCGTGGCTGCCGGCACCGCGATCCACACGTCGGGGCGCTAGCCCTGGAACCCGCGGAGGCCGCGTCACGCGCGGAGCTCGCGACCGCATCACCTGGCGACGTGCTGCTGTTCTCGCAACCGAAGGGTGGTCTCGGCGCGATCAGCTTCGTCACCCGGTCGACCTACTACCACATCGCGATCTTCGAAGGCGGGACGACGACGATCGAGGCGCGTCAACGTGGCGTCGTCCGGCGCGATCTCCGATCCAAAGAAGGCGGCCACGTCTTCACGGTCATCCCGGCGCCCGAGGGCAAAGGCGCGCTCGCGCTGGACTGGGCGCGGGCGAGGATCGGCTCGAAGTTCGACCGGCTGGACTTCATCGTGATCCTCATCGACCGGTTCGTGACGCGCCTGCGCCTGCACTACCACTCGTTCGGCGCGTACTCGTGCGGCGAGTTCGTCGCGAAAGCGTTCACCGCCGCCGGCGTGCGGCTGTTCCCGGATCTGAACGACGATGACGTCGAGCCGGCCGACTTCGCGCGGTTCTGCCGCCAAAAGAAATAGGCAAAAGGGCTTCTCGCGACTCGCCAACTTTGGTATAGAGGAGTCGTGGTCGAGAAGACGTGCCCCAAGTGCGGACTGGCGAAACCGATCGACGATTTCGCATTCAAGTACAAGGCCAAGGGCGTTCGACAGTGGTGCTGTCGCCCATGCAATGCGGTCTACAAGCTCAGCTGGTATGCGCGCAACCGAGAGATGCACAAGCGCAAGGTTCGACTGGTACGAATCGCCGCGTCCGCCAACAACCAGGCCCGCTGCTGGAGCTATCTCGCTCAGCATCCGTGCGTGGACTGCGGCGAGACTGACCCAATCGTCTTGGAGTTTGACCACCTGCGCGACAAGTTCAAGAACGTCAGTTACATGGTGGGCGCCGGCTTTGCATGGTCAACGATCGAACGGGAGATCGGCAAGTGCGAAGTTCGTTGCGCGAATTGCCACCGCCGGAGGACCGCTCGTGTGCAGGGGATCTACGACACCAAACACAACCCAAAGTTGATCGAAGGTGAAGTCGTCTATTCGGCCTTGCCCGATAATTGGCCTCGGGCCGTTAGCTCAGCTGGATAGAGCGGCACTCTTCTAAAGTGCAGGTCGAGGGTCCGACTCCCTCACGGCCCACAGCCCTCAGGCCCTCGGTGACGGGAATCGCGGTTCCAGGTTCGGGTCGAGCCGCCGAACAGATCGCCGACCCACCAGCCCCATCAGCGCGACTGCGACAGCGAACGCCACGCCGCCCGCCAGGACCACGCCGACCGGTGCGACCGCGAAGGCCAGCGCGACCAGCGCCCCGATCGCGCCTGCAACCGCCGCGACGATCACGGACAGCATCCCCGGCAGTGTTTGGAACAGGTGCAGCGCCGATCCAAGTCCCCGCCCAGCGGTCACGTCCACGCCCAGGGTTCGCAGCGCGCCGGCCAGGTCGTCGTACGGGCTGGTGATGAAGTGCGGTTCGAGCTCCGGATGCAGCGCGAGGTACGCGTTGCGCAGGCGATTCATGCCGAGGACCCAGCGGTAGTCGTCGCTGTTGAGCTGGTTGAGCCGCGCGATCGTGGCCATGCCGGTGAACAGCACGACCGACAGCAGGAAGATCGCGATGGCGATGAAGGCCGGGCCGAAGTGGTCCGCCGGCGCCACGAGCGCCAGCGCGATCACCGCGCCGGACAGGATCGCGAGGAACACGCTGACGCGTCCCAACGATTCCGTGTAGGTGAGCGAACGCGTCGCGAGCAGGCTCCAGTGCTCGGTCGCGAGGATCTGGAGCTTCGTGGCGACGCCGGGTGGCGAAGAGTGGTCGATCATCGCGCTGCGCGCTTCGGAGCGTCGGCCGGTCCGCGCTCGGCGTACATCAGCGATCCGGGCGTGGTCAGCAGCTCGCCCGTCTCGAGCAGCGTCTTCAGACCGGAGAGGATCATCGGCCAGCCGCCGTAGAGCTCCTCGTTCGCGCCGTCGCGAAGCTGGTCGTGCGTGACGGTGAGGTGGCACGAGTCGCCGACCGGCTCGATCTCCCAGGTCACGCGTGAGGTCCCCTCGCTCTTCACGTCGTCGCTCCAGAGCGCCTTCATGGTCTGCACGAGCCGGCGCGGCGGATCGAGCTCGATGTTCTTTCCCTCGCCCAGGATCGCCGGCCTCGATGGGTGGCGTGTCTCGTAGCGCGAGCCGGCCGTCCAGTCGGAGACGATCCGGACGCCGAAGTTGTACTTGCTTCGCATCTCGCTGTCGGTGATCGCCTCCCACAGCCGCTCGGGGGTGGTCTTGATGTAGATCTCGAAGATCTTTTCCACGCGTGCCTCCATCTTGTTCTTCAGCTCGCTGAGGGCCGCCGCCCACGGTTCGGCGTATTTGCTGACCCAGCGGTCATGGACGAGCCGGATCGGCACCGGATTCAGGAAGTGGAGCTTCTCCCGCCCGCGCCGTCTGGTCACCACGAGGCCCGCGTCCTCGAGCTGGCTCAGATGCTTCATCACGCCGAAGCGCGTCATCTTGAATCGCCCCTCGAGCGCGCTCAGGGTCTGCCCGTCCTCACGGAAGAGTTGATCGAGCAGCCGCCGCCGGGTCGGGTCGGCGAGCGCCTTGAACACCTCGTCCATCGTCGTCCGGTATAGGTGACCATACGGTCACATGTCAAGAGTGCTGACTGAGAGCGCGGTCGGCCGGGCCGCGCCATGACATGCTTATCGCGTGATCGAACGCTTCGCGGTGCTGCTCGTCGCGCTCGCGGCGATGCTCTGGGGCACCGACGCCCTGTTCCGCGCCCCGTTGCTCCAGCATCTCGGCGGCGATCCGGTCCTGCAGGCGACCCAGCTCGTCACGATGGAGCACATCGTCCTCACCATCGTGTGCCTGCCGATCCTCTGGGTGGCGTGGCGCGAGATCAGGGGGTTGAACGCGGCGCAGTGGCGCGCGATCGTGGCGATCGGGGTGGGCGCGTCCGCGCTCGCCACGATCCTGTTCACGATCTCGTTCGGGTACGGGCACTTCATCGAGACGCTGCTGCTGCAGAAGACCCAACCGCTCATCGCGATCCTGCTCGCGAACTTCTGGCTCGGCGAGCGCATCTCGCGCCGGGCGTGGCTCTGGGTGCCGGTGGCGATCCTCGGCGCGTACTGCATCGTCATCCCGGATCCCCTGGATCCGCGTGCCGCATGGGAGGACTTCCACGTGAGCGCCGGCCTGTTCGCGCTCGCGGCGGCGGCCCTCTGGGGCGGAGCCACCGTCTTCGGCCGGTACGCGCTCGCGTCTGTTCGGTTCACGACGCTCACGGCGCTGCGGTTCACCACCGCGCTGCCGGCGCTCCTGATCGTGCTCCTGCTCATCGGCGGCCCCGCGGCGTTCGGCAACTACCGCTGGGGCGACACCCCGCTCTACCTCGCGATCGCGCTCATCCCGGGTCTCTTCCCGATGCTCCTCTATTACCGCGGGCTCGCCAGCACGCCCGCGTCGCTCGCCACGCTCGCGGAGCTCGCGTTCCCGATCACCGGGATCATCGTGAACCTCTACTTCGTGACGCCGCCGCAGACGATCAGCGGGTGGCAGCTGGTCGGGATCGTGGTCCTGGTCGGCGCGCTGATCGCGCTCGACTACACGAACGCGAAGCGGCCGGCGAAGCTCGAGCGCGGCGCCGAGGTCGCGCTCACTTAGGCGTTAGTAGGTATAGGGCGAGGCGTTCGGGTCGCCGGTCTTCCCGCCGCCGCCGGATCCCGCGCCGCCGCAGGCACCCAGCAGGACGGCAAGCGAGAGCAGGCCGATGAGCATCGTTCTCACAAGTAGACCTCCTGATACGGTGGATACGGACTAGAGGGCCGGACGGATATGGGCATCGTCATCATCGCAGCGATCCTCGCTCTTCTCGCGGCCGCGGCGGTCATGTTCGCGCTCGTCGCGCTCCGGCGGGCCAGCCGGCCGCGCGCGGCGCTCCCGGTGAACTGCGGCGACTGCGTGTTCATGGTGCCGCGCGCCAGGGTCTACAAGCGCGAGACGCTCGAGGACGCGGACGGGATCGTCCATTACCTCTGCGAGCAACGCTGGATCGAGATCACCCCGTACTCGCCGCGCTGCGAGCTCGGGAAGAGCAGGACCCGCCTCACAACCGTCCCGAATTAGGGCTATGGTCGCGCCCGTGCCGGATGCCTTCGCCGCCTTCGACGCCCACGTGCGCTCGAGGCAGCAGGAGTACATCGACGAGCTGTCCGCGCTCATCCGGCTGCCGACCGTCTCCGCGCAGCGTTCCGGCATCGAGGAGACCGCCCGTGCCGTCCTCGACCGCACGAAGCGCGCGGGCTTCAAGGCCACGGCCGAGCGCGTGAGCGGCGGCCCGCCCACGATCGTGGGCGAGCAGGGGAGTGGCGACCGCACGCTGCTCGTCTATGACCACTACGACGTGCAGCCGCCCGATCCGCTGGACGAGTGGACCTCGCCGCCGTTCGAGCCGACCGTCCGGGAGGGCTTGCTGTTCGGCCGCGGCACGTCGGACAACAAAGGCAACCTCATGGCCCGGCTGCAGGCGATCGAGGCGTACCGGGCGACGGTCGGCCCGCTGCCGCTCGTCGTGCGCGTGCTCTTCGAAGGCGAGGAGGAGATCGGCTCCGAGCACCTCGCCGAGTTCACCCGCACGCACGCCGATCGGCTGCGCGCCGACGGGTGCATCTGGGAGGCCGGGTACAAGGATGCCGCGGGCCGTCCCACGGTGAGCCTGGGGCTCAAAGGGATCTGCTACGTCGACCTGACGGTGCGCGCGACGGCGCAGGACGCCCACTCGTCGGTCGGCGGGATCGTCCCCAACGCGGCGTGGCGCCTGACGTGGGCGCTCGCATCGCTGAAGAACGAACGTGACGAGATCACGGTCGACGGCCTGATGGGCCACGTCCGGAAGCCGACGGCCGCGGACCTCGCCGTCCTCGAACGCCTGCCGTTCGACGAGGCCGGGTGGAAGCGGATCCACGGCATCACTGGATTCGTCGGCGGGCTGAGCGGCATCGCGCTCAAGCAGCGCTATTTCCTCGAGCCCACCTGCACGATCTGCGGCCTGAGCTCGGGCTATCAGGGCGAAGGCTCGAAGACCGTGCTGCCCGCCGTCGCGAGCGCGAAGGTCGACTTCCGCCTGGTGCCCGACCTCGAGCCGGGGCTCGTCCGCGACCTGCTGCGGAAGCACCTGGACGCCCGCGGCTTCACCGACGTCGAGATAACGCCGCACCACGGCGAACGGCCATCGCGCTGGCCGGCGGACAGCGACGTGGCGAAGGCCGCGGTCGCCGCGAACCGCGCGGCGTACGGCGTCGAGCCGGTCGTGTACCCGCTCATGGCCGGATCGGGCCCGATGGCCCAGGTCTGCGACGAGCTCGGCATCCCCGCGGTGGGCTTTGGCTCCGGGAACGCCGGATCGGCGAACCACGCGCCGAACGAGAACATCGCCATCGCGGACTACATCGACCACATCCGCGCGTTCGGACGATTCCTCCACGCGTTCTCGGGTCGCGCGCTGGATTGAATCCGGCCGCGCGCCGCACGCTCCTCCTGGTCCTGGGATTCCTCGCGTTCGCCGCGGTCTACAACGGCCTCGTCATGAGCCCGGTCCTCGAGCAGATGGCCCGGGAGTTCGGCATCACCACCGGCACCGCGGGGCTCGTCGTCGCGGCATACGGCGCGCCCGGCATCGCCGTCGCGCTCATCGCCGGTCCGTATTCGGACCGGATCGGCCGAAAGCCGTTCCTCGTGGTCGGGCCCTTGATCATGGGCGTCTCCACGATCGCCGCGGCGATCGCGCCGACGTTCGCGCTCATCGTCGCCGCGCGCATCGCCTCCGGCATCGGGTCGTCGGTGCTGTTCCCGAACATCAATGCGACGGTCGCGGACACCTTCCCGTTCCGCGAGCGCGGCCGGGCGATCGGCGCCGTGATCGGCATGAACACGATGGCCAGCGTCGTGGGGGTCCCGATCGCGGGCATCGTCGCCGAGGCGACGAGCTGGCGCATCTCGGTCGCGATCGTCGGCGTCCTCGCGATCGTGGCGGCGGCGGTCCTGTTCGCGCGGATGCCGAATTCGCAGGGCACGAATCGCGAGTCGAAGGTCCGCGCGCTCTACGCGCTCATCCTGGGCGACCGCTCGGCCGTCGCGGCGATCGGATCGAGCTTCCTCGGCGCGCTGTTCTGGTTCACCTGGGCGACCTATCTCGTCGTCTATTTCCAGCAGACCTTCGCCTTGAGCGAAGGGTTCGCGTCCACGGTCGCGCTCACGCAGGGACTCGGGGTCCTCATCGGCAGCCAGATCGGCGGCCGGCTCGGGGACCGGATCGGTCACAGCCGGATCGTCGCGGGCAGCGTGCTGCTCTCGGGCTTCCTGCTCTTCGTGCAGACGAACGTCGATCTGCCATTGGTGGCGACCGCGGCGCTGAACCTCGTGCTGTCCACGGTCATCGGCGCACGCTTCGCGACGAACCAGGCGCTCATGAGCGAGCAGGTCCCCGAGGCGCGCGGCACGATGCTCGCGCTCTCTGCATCCGTGGCCGGTCTCGCGATCGTCGTCGGCGCGACCGTCGGCGGGCTCATCGTCGATGGCGCGGGATTCTGGCTGCTCGGGGCGTTCTGCTTCGCGTGCGCGGCGCTGTCGGCGCTGGTCGTGGTGCTCTTCGTGCGCGAAGAGCCGTTCGATCTGGAGGTCCAGGCCCTCCGGTAGCCCTGCGACCATTCTTGGTTACGAGACCGTTACCGAGACGTCACGGAGGTGACCCGTCACGGGCCCGTTTGGGCACGCCACCTGCCCCCTCCTTACTCGCTTAACCGAAAGGAGCTGGCCAACCAATGGCAACGCAGGGAAAGAAGCCTGGTGGCGGGATGACCGTTGCCGAAGCCGGCCGTATGGGCGGCAAGCTCGTCAGCGAAAAGTACGGCTCCGAGTTCTACAAGGGCATCGGGAAGAAGGGCGGCTCGAGCACGGCCGAGCGCTACGGCGCGGAGTTCTTCGGGAAGATCGGGCGCAAAGGTGGCCAGGCCGTCAGCGAGAAATACGGTGCCGGCCACTTCGAGCGCATCGGTCGGCGTGGTGGCCAGAAGGTCGCATCGCTCGTCGAGCGCGCGAAGACCCTCGAGGGCCAGGACGAGCAGGGCAAGCCCGCGCCCGAGGTGCGGGCCGAGGAGACCATCGGAGCCTGATACTCATGGCGTGACCGAACACGTACGAATTGGGACGCGGGTCGTGAAAGCGGCCCGCGTTCTGCCGTCCGGCGCGGGAACGCCGCTGGTCCCGCCGCTCGTCCAGAGCGTCGCCTTCGACTACGGCTCGATGGACGAGCAGGATGCGATCTTCGCGAACGAGAAGCCCGGTTGGGTCTACGGCCGGTACGGCACGCCCACGACCGCGGCGCTCGAGGGCGCGCTCGCCGAGCTCGACGAGGTCGAGGACGCGGTCTGTTTCGTCTCGGGGATGGCCGCGATCGCCACGCTCTTCGGCGTCACCGTCGCCGCGGGGGGCCGCATCGTCGCGCAAGAGGACACGTATGGCGCGACGCGGGCGATGCTCGAGCGGTTCGCCGTCGAGCGGAAGGCCGGCGTCGCGTTCGTCGATCCGACCGATCTCGCCGCCGTCGAGGGCGCGCTCGCGACGAAGAGCGCGCTCCTCTACGTCGAAGCGATCAGCAATCCGCTCCTCCGCGTGACCGATGTCGCGGCGCTCGCCGAACGGGCGCACGCCGCCGGCGCGCAGCTCTGCGTCGATGCGACGTTCGCGACGCCCGTGCTCTACCGGCCCGCCGGCCTCGGCGCGGACCTCGTGCTGCATTCGTTGACCAAGTACATCAACGGGCATGGCGACGTGATGGGCGGCAGCGTGGGCGGCACGAAGAACGAGGTCGGGAAGCTGCGCGAGCGGGTGATGAGCGACGGCGCATACCTTCCGCCGCACGAGGCCTGGCTCACGATCCGGGGGATGCGCACGCTCGAGCTGCGGGTGAGCCGCCAGTGCGCCGGCGCGCTCGCGCTCGCGACACATCTCGCCGGACACCCGAAGGTCGCGCGGGTCTTCTATCCCGGCCTTCCGTCGCATCCGCAGCACCAGCTCGCCTGCGATCAGTACGGCGATCGCGGCGGCGGGGTCGTGACGTTCGCGCTGAAGGACGACACGAAGGCCGCGGCCTACCGATTCCTCGACGCGCTCGAGCTGGCCGCATCGGCCACCACCGTCGGCGACCTGTTCACCGAGGTCCTGCACCCAGCGACCGCCTCGCATCGGCGGGTCGGCCCGGCTGAGCGGGTCCGGATGGGGATCACGGACGGAACCGTGCGGGTGTCGGTCGGGATCGAGGATCCCTACGACATCGTTGCCGATCTCGATCAGGCCCTGGCTCGGGCGTAGCAGGCAGCCGCGTAGCGGCGTTAATGCTCGCGACGCAAGTGGTCGAGCACCTCGGCCATCACGCGGCAGTCGATCTCGTTGTAGTGCGACACCTCGCGCATGAGCTCCACGGCGGCGAGCTCCCCACCGTTCTTCGCCGCAAGATCCGCCGCCGCCCACGCGCCGGCCATCGCGCCCGTCCCGTCGGCAAGGCCCTCGCCCCACTCGGTCTCGATGAGGCCATGTGACTTCATCGCGCGCGCGACCGCCTTTAGCCCGAAGCTCCGGGCGCCGCGTACGACCACCGGCGCTCTGTGCACGATCCGCTCGAGGAGGTCGTACCAACCGAGGAGCGGCCAGCCGCGGTCTGGGTGCCGCGCCATCGCCGAGCTGTAGGCGCCCTCCATGAACACGGTCTCCGCCGCGGACCAGTGGAACAGGCGCGCGTCGGCCGCGCCGGCCAGGCCCACCTCGCGCGCGAGCGCTCCCACATGCGCGAGCCACGCGTCGATCATGTCGGCCTCGGCGCCCGAGGTGAGCGACCGCGCGGTGAACTGCGAGAACTGCCACGCGCCACCGGCATAGGTGCCGCAGCCGATCTGGAAGATGAGCGACTGGCCGCCCTTCTGCGGGAACGAGGCGAAGTCGTCGTTGAGATCGTTGACCGTCTCGAAGTCCACGTAGAGCTCGAGCGGCGCGCGCTCGCGCCAGCGCCCCTCGTCGGCCTCGACGCGGGCGGGCCGCACGGCAGGCCCGGTTTCGCGGTTCACCGCGATCATCGCGTCGAACATCGCCGGATGCGACTCGCCGCTGATCCCAAGGAGGTCCGCCGAGATCCGGTCGTCGTCCCAGCGCGTCACGCCGCGCCGGCGCGCGCGGTCGCGCATCGCGGCGCTCACCCGCCAGAGGAGCGTGAGCTCCCGCAGTTCCTCCGCGATCTCCCGCTTGGCGACGTGCCAGGGGTGGTCGCGGTCGTTCTTCATGTTCGGCCAAAGCTCCGCGATCGTCGGCATGGGAAGCACGGCCCACGCCGCTCCGTCACGGCGTACCCGCCGGATCCAGTCGCGGCCCTCGGCCACGACGTCACCGAGCGCCGCCTCGCGCGAGCGGACGTACGTCTCGGCTGGGACGCGGGCCAGCTTCTCCCAGCACGTGTCGCCACGCCCGCTGTTGCCCTGCCGCCACGCGCGGCCGAGGACGTAGCCGAACGGCGCGACGTAGCCCTGCACGCGGCCGAGCATCTGGTTGTACGTCCAGACCTGCGCGCAGGTCGCGAGGTCGCTCGCCGTGGAGAGTGATCCGTCCTTCAGCAGGTCGAGGGTCGAGAACTTGATGTCGATCACGCGGTAGTGCCACGCCGCGCCATGCAGCGCCGCCGCGGCGACGTTCGGGTCATCGTCCTCGCCGAAGGCGTCCCCGCACAGTGTCGCCAGAACGTCGCTGCGCACGAGGAGGTCGATCCGCCCGTACGTGCGCGCCTGTGGATCGCGGAGCAGGCCCTGCGCGATGACCCGCTCGCCGCGCTCCATCGCGGCGACCGTCGCGTGCGCCGCGGCCAGACTGCGCGCGTCATCGCGATCGACGTCGATGCGAGTCCGCCCGACGCGTTGCTCGAGGTCGTCGAGGACCTTCTGCTCGAAGCGGCGGCCCTGTCGCGCCAGGAATTGCTGGAAGTCGAAGCGCTCGTCGTACGCGGCGCGCTGGTCGTCGCGCGCGATGCCGTGCTCGCCGCCGTAGCGATCGAGCCAGTCGAGGATGCCGTCGTTGCGCGCCCAGTTGCGGATCGCGCCGGCGGCGACCCACTCGTCCCATTCACCGTCGGTCGTGGGCAGGACGGTGTTGCCGTCATCTCGCGTGACGAGCGCGTTCGCCCCGCGCACCGGCCGCCCGATCGAGAGGGACAGCGTGAGCTGCGTCGGCTCGCGGTCAGCCATCGAGGAGTGCGGCCAGCTTGCCGAGGTCCGCTGCCTGGACCAGCGGCGCCGCGTCGTCCGGCGGTGCCGCGCCGAGCCGATTGGCCCAGTAGACGTCCATGCCCACGCGCTTCGCCCCGCCGACGTCGTGCGCGGAGCCGGCGACGAAGAGCACGCGCTTCGCGTCGATCCCGATCGCGGCCAGGGCCGCGCGATACGGCCGCGGATCCGGCTTGTACGCGCCGGCCTGCTCCGCTGTCATGACGAACGCGAATTCGCCCGCCTGCTTCGCCGCGCGCTCGCCGAGCTTCTGCGAGCAGTTGGTGACGACGAATCGCTGCGTCGACCCGAGCGCGATGAGTGCCCGCCGCGTGTCTGGCCACGGTTGCGCCTCGCCCCAGCGCGAGAGGAGCGTGGTCGCGTGCGCGGGTCCGAGCCCGACCTCTTTCGCGCTCTCGTGGACGAGGTCGTCGAACGGGACGTACGGTTTGCCTCGCAGCAGCCGCTGATTCGCGGTGTGCCACTTCGTCCCGAGATCGTCATCGCCCGCGGCCGATCGCCACAGCGGCAGCGTGTCGAGCAGCGCCGTGAGCAGGTCGAAGCCGACAGCGTCGTATCGGGGCATACGTCTAGGCTACGCGGCGATGGCGCGCTTCATCGTCGAAGGCGGGACCCCGCTGCGCGGCGAGATCACCGCGATGGGGAACAAGAACTCGGCCCTGCCGCTCATCGCGGCGAGCCTGCTGACGAGCGACACCGTGATCCTGCGGAACTTGCCACGCATCCGAGACGTGAACGGCATGCTCGAGATCCTGAGCGGGCTCGGCGCGACGGTGGAGTGGCTCGATCCGCACGCGGTGAAGATCTGCGCCGCGAACGTCAGCAAGACGAGCATCGACCCCAAGCTCTCGCGCGAGGTCCGAACGTCGCTCCTCTTCGCGGGCCCGATGCTCGCGCGGTTCAAGAAGGTGACCCTCGGGCCGCCGGGTGGCGACGTCATCGGCCGCCGCCGCACGGACACGCACTGGCTCGCGCTCCAGAAATTCGGCGCCACGCTCGCGCACGATCGCGCCGGCTTCGGGCTCGAGGCGAAGGAGCTCACCGGCGCGGACATCCTGCTCGACGAAGCGTCCGTCACCGCGACGGAGAACGCACTGCTCTGCGCGGTCCTCGTGCCGGGTCGGACAGTCATCCGGAACGCCGCGAGCGAGCCGCACGTCCAGGAGCTCTCGATGGTCCTGGTGCAGATGGGCGCGCGCGTCCACGGCATCGGGACGAACACGCTCGAGGTCCGCGGCGTGCCCGAGCTGCGCGGCATCGATCACGAGGTCTGGAGCGACCACCAGGAGGTCGGTTCGTTCATGGGCCTCGCCGCGATGACCCACGGCGAGCTCACGGTGCAACGCTGCGCGCCCCAGCACCTCGCGATGATCCGCCTGGTGTTCAAGCGCCTCGGCGTTGATTCGAGCCTCGACGGGGACGAGCTGCACGTGCCCGCCAAGGAGCGCTACGTCATCGAGCAGGACATCGGCGGAAAGATCCCGAAGGTCCAGCCGCAGGTCTGGCCCGGGTTCCCGTCGGACCTCACGAGCATGGCGACCGTCTTCGCGACGCAGGCCGACGGCATCGTGCTGATCCACGAGTGGATGTACGACGCGCGGATGTTCTGGCTCGGGACGCTCGAGACCATGGGCGCCCGGCTGCTGCTCGCGGATCCGCATCGCGCGCTCGTCGTCGGCCCGACCCAGCTCTACGGCACCGACATCCGCAGCCCCGACATCCGCGCCGGTCTGGCCCTGCTCGGCGCGGCCCTGACCGCGAAGGGCACGAGCGTCATCGACAACATCGATCAGATCGACCGCGGCTACGAGGACATCGACGGCCGCCTGCGCGGCCTCGGCGCGAAGATCGAACGCGTGGCGTGACCGCGACCGATACCGGTACCCAGCCCGCGCACGTTCCCGCGCGCTCCTTCGTGACCCATCTCGAATGCGCCAAGTGCGGTGCGACGGCCGAGGCGACGAAGCTCGCGAACCTCTGCCCGAAGGATGGCGGCCCATATCTCGTGCGCTACGACCTTGACCGGCTGCGGTCGGTCCCGCGCAGCATGCTCGCCGGACGGCAGGCGTCCCTGTGGCGCTACCGCGAGCTGCTGCCGATGGACGATCCGAGCAACGCGGTCAGCCTGGGCGAGGGCAACACCCCGATCATCGAGCCGTTCACGCTGCGCGAGTCGCTGCAGCTGCATCGCCTGTTCATCAAGGACGAGGGACTGCTGCCGACCGGCACGTTCAAGGCCCGCGGCGCGGCCATCGGCGTGACCCGGGCACGCGAGCTCGGCGCAACGACCATCGCGCTGCCGACCGCGGGCAACGCTGGCGCGGCCTGGGCCGCGTACGGCGCGCGCGCCGGGATCGGCGTGATCGTCGTGATGCCGGCGACGACGCCCGACGTGATCCAGCGCGAGACCGCCGCGTACGGCGCGCGGGTCTACCTGGTGGACGGCTCGATCGCCGACGCCGGGGCGGTCGTGAAGCGAGCGTGCGCGGATTACGGCTGGTTCGACGCGTCGACGCTGAAGGAGCCGTATCGGATCGAAGGCAAGAAGACGATGGGCTTCGAGATCGCCGAGCAGGCCGGCTGGTCGCTGCCCGACGTGATCGTCTACCCGACCGGCGGCGGCGTCGGGCTCATCGGCATGTGGAAGGCGTTCGATGAGCTCCGCCGGATCGGCTGGGTCGAGGGCGACAAGCTGCCGCGGTTCGTCGCGGTGCAGGCGTCCGGCTGCGCGCCGATCGTGAAGGCGTTCCACGCCGACAAGCTCGAGTCGGAGCCCTGGCCGGATCCGACCACGTTCGCCGCGGGGATCCGCGTGCCGAAAGCGCTCGGCGACTTCCTCGTGCTCAGGATCCTCCGCGAGTCCAGTGGCATCGCGATCGAGGTGACCGACGAGGAGATCGCCGCGATGATGCGGCTCGTCACCGTGAGCGAGGGACTGCTCGTGTGTCCCGAGGGTGCTGCCGCGATCGAGGGCGCGCACCAGCTCGCCAAGCAGGGCTTCATCGACCCGCACGAGGACGTCCTCGTGATCAACACCGGGAGCGGCTTGAAGTACGCGGAATCGCTGCAGGGCGATCCGCCGATCACCCTCGCGAACGGTGCACCGCTTCCGCGTCTCGAGCGCCAAGTCGCCACCTAGACTGCGGCCGAGCATGCGCGGGATCACCGGCGGGCGCGGCATCCTCGGCGGAGCGGTCCTCCTGGCCGTCGGGTGCGGGGTGCTGATCCAGGCGCTCGGCGCCGCGGACGCCGGCGCGTACCTGTTCCTCTTCCTCGGGATCGCCTTCGCGTTCGCCTACGTCGCGGGCACGCACCAGTTCGTCTACCTCGTGCCGGCGTGCACGATGATCGGCTTCGGGCTCGGGCTCATCATCCCGACGGCGTTCAACCTCCAGGACCAGGCCTCAGGCATCTTCCTCGCGTCGCTGGCCATCGCGTACGTCGTGATCTATCTGCTGTCGCCGAACCGGAAGATCCCCCTGGCGGTCGCCGCGGTCATCGGCGTCGTGGCGCTCGCCGATATCTTCACGACGATCCCGATCGTGCCGGACGCGCTCAAGCCGTACTTCGTCCCCATCATCCTCATCGTGACCGGCGCGTACCTGATCCTGGAGCCGCGCACGCACTAGCATCGACATCGTGCCCATCGCCTCGGACATCCTCGGGCTCGTCGGCAATACCCCGCTCGTACAGCTGAGCCGGATCGGCAAGGGCCTCAAGCCCAGCCTCGTCGCGAAGCTCGAGATGCTGAATCCGGGCGGCTCGGTGAAGGACCGGATCGGCCTCGCGATGATCGAGGAGGCCGAGAAGCGCGGCGCGCTGAAGCCGGGCGGCACGATCGTCGAGCCGACCAGTGGCAACACCGGCGTCGGCCTCGCGATCGCGGCGGCGCTCAAGGGCTATCGCCTGGTGTGCACGATGCCGGACAAGCAGAGCCAGGAGAAGCGCGACATCCTGCGGGCGTACGGCGCGGAGGTGGTCATCTGCCCGACCGCCGTGGCGCCGGAGGATCCCTCCTCCTATTACAAGGTCGCCGAGCGGCTCGCGAAGGAGCTCCCGGGTGGGTTCATGCCGGGGCAGTACTGGAATCAGCAGAACGTCGCGGCCCACTACAAGACGACCGGGCCCGAGCTGTGGACCCAGACCGAGGGCAAGATCACGCATTTCGTCCTCGGCATCGGCACCGGCGGCACGGTCACCGGCGCCGGGCGCTATTTGAAGGAGCAGAACCCGAAGATCCAGATCGTCGGCGCGGATCCGGAGGGCTCGATCTACACGGGCGACGTCCATCCGTACAAGACCGAGGGCATCGGTGAGGACTTCTGGCCCGGGACGTTCGACCCGAAGCTGATCGATCGCTGGGTGCGCGTCTCCGACCGCGACACGTTCCTGTGCGCGCGCCGCATCACGCGCGAAGAGGGGATCCTCGCCGGCGTGTCGTCAGGCACCGCGATGTTCGCGGCGCTCGAGGTCGCGAAGACCCTGGACGAGTCGGCGCTCGTCGTCGTGCTGCTGCCGGATTCGGGCAAGTCGTACCTCTCCAAGCTGTACAACGACGAATGGATGCGCCAGAACGGCTTCCTGCAGCGATTCGCGCACCTCATGCGCGTCGGCGACGTGATCCGAGATCGCGAGAGGGCGACGCCGCAGATCGTGGTCGTCTCGCGGAGCGACACCATTCGGTCGGCGATCGACACGATGCAGCGCTACGGCATCTCGCAGATCCCCGTCGTCGCGAACGGGACCGCCGCATCAGTGACCGACATCGTCGGCAGCGTGCAAGAGCGCACGATGCTCGACCGCGTCTTCCGCGAGCCCGCACTCGTCGACGCGACCGTCGAGCGGGTGATGGAGGCGCCGTTCCCCGTGGTCCAGGCCAACGAGGACGTCGAGCGTCTCTACGCGGAGCTGGCCGGTGGCGTGCCCGCGTTGCTCGCGGTCGACGAGGGGCGGCCGGTCTCGGTGATCACGAAGGCCGACCTGCTCGAATTCGTGGCCCATCAACGGCGCGCTTCGCGCTAAAACCCGCGGTCGCCTGCCCGGCGGACTGGCACCGCATCTGCTGACCAGACTCCCCAAATAGAGAACGCGGTGTGCCAGTTGCGTGCAGGTGCACATGCTTGACTGTGTGCTTCACAGGCACATAGACAGCGGGTGTGCGCCCAGCGCAGCGGGTCCGCCGCAGTCCGAGATCGAGAGGTCGCAGATTTCAATTGGTACAAGAAAACGGGGTCCAGCCGAACGCTGTCGCAGCCGCCGAAGCGGAGCTCCTCCCGAGCGCGGTGCAGAAGAACGCCGACAAGATCCTCGACAGCCTCTGTGACCCGAGCCGCCTGCGGATCGTTCAGGCGCTACGCGCAACGCCGCTGACCGTCAGCGAGCTGTCCAAGGTCATCGCCAAGACCCGCGCCGCGACCAGCCAGCACCTCAAGGTGCTCCGAAGCGTGGACGCGGTGACCGCGGAGCGTCACGGCCAGTTCGTCGTGTACTCGCTCTCCGAGCACATCAACGCCGAGGTGCTCGAGAACGTCGCGAATGCGTTCGACCAGCTGAGACCAACCGGGTGACCCGGCGGATCGTGCCCGTGGAGTCGCTGCTCGGCGCCTGACCGTCCCGCGGCGGCCATACTTGACGCGATGGGGAAGGACCTCCGCAAGCAGAGCTTCGAGACCCTCGCGATCCACGCCGGCCAGGAGCCCGAGGCCACCACCGGCGCGGTCACGGTGCCGATCTTCCAGACCAGCACGTTCGCCCAGGAAGCCGTCGGCAAGGACAAGGGCTTCGACTACGCGCGCACGAACAACCCCACCCGCAAGGCCCTCGAGACCTGCCTCGCGGCGCTCGAGTCGGGCGCCTGGGGCCTCGCCTTCGCCTCCGGGATGGCCGGCGAGGACGCGATCGCGCATCTGCTCAACACCGGCGACCACGTGGTCATGGGCGATGACGTGTACGGCGGCACGTACCGGCTGTTCAAGCGGATCTTCGAGCGGCATGGCGTCGCGATGACAGCCGTCGACATGCGCCAGCACGCCGCGGTGAAGCGCGCGATCAGGAAAAAGACGAAGCTGCTCTGGATCGAGTCGCCGACGAACCCGATGCTCAAGGTCATCGACATCGCTGCGATGGCCGAGCTGGCTCACAAGGCCAAGGCGCTCGCGGTCGTGGACAACACCTTCGCGAGCCCTTACCTCCAGCAGCCGCTGCTCCTCGGGGCGGACCTCGTGACCCACTCGACGACGAAGTACCTCGGCGGCCACTCCGATGTCGTCGGCGGGGCGGTCGTCGGCAATTCGGCCGATCTGCACGAGCGCCTGAAGTTCATCCAGAACGCCGCGGGCGGCGTGCCCGGGCCGTTCGACAGCTGGCTCGTCCTGCGCGGCGCCAAGACGCTCGCCGTCCGGATGGAACGGCATTCGGCCAACGGCCTCGCGATCGCCGAATGGCTTGCCGAGCACCCGAAGGTGAAGAGCGTGAACTACCCGGGCCTCCCGACGCACCCGCAGCACAACCTCGCTCGCCGGCAGATGCGCAGCTTCGGCGGGATGCTGAGCTTCGAGCTGAAGAGCGGCGGCGAGGCGGCGGCGAAGCGCGTCGCGGCGCGCACGAAGATCTTCGCGCTGGCGGAGTCGCTCGGGGGCGTCGAGTCGCTCATCGAGATCCCGCTCGCGATGACCCACGGCTCGGTGAAGGGCACGAAGCTGGCGCCGCCCGCGGGCCTCATCCGCCTCTCGGTCGGCATCGAGAGCGTGGGCGATCTCATCGCAGACCTCGCGTACGCGATCGGATGAACCTGGCGATCGCCTTCGGCGCGGGGATCCTTTCGTTCGTCTCCCCGTGCGTGCTCCCGCTCGTGCCCGCGTACCTCGTGAACCTCGCCGGCGAGACGGCACTCTCGGGAACGGATCGGCGGCGGACGATCGCCCACGCCGCGGCGTTCGTCGCCGGGTTCAGCGCGGTGTTCACGCTGCTCTGGGTCGGTATCGCGCTCCTCGGGACCCTCGGCGCCGACCTCGTCACGTGGCTGCAGCGCATCGGCGGCTTCATCCTGATCGTGCTCGGGATGCACATGCTCGGCCTGATCACCATCCCGTTCCTCGAGCGGACCACCGATCTTCACCTCGAGGGCACGTCGTCCGGCTACCGCCGGTCGATCCTCATCGGTGTCGCGTTCGGCGCCGGCTGGACGCCGTGCATCGGGCCGTACCTCGCGCTCATCCTGACGATCCTCCTGAACAACGACGTCGCGTCGGGCGCGGTCCTGCTGCTCGCGTACTCGCTCGGGCTCGGCGTGCCGTTCCTCCTGGTCGCGGGCGGGTTCGGCAGCGTGCGCCGCGCGCTCGACTGGGTGCGCATCCACATCCGGGCGGTGAACGCGGTCGGCGGTACGCTGGTCATCGTGATGGGTCTGCTCCTCCTGTCGGGTCAGCTCACGCGGCTGAACCAGCTCTTCAACTTCCTGCCGCTGCTCGGTTAGCCGAGGTGGCGCCGACCCCGCGCGCGCTCGAGACGACGCGGCTGCAGCTCCCGCGATGGATCACCGCGCTGTTCGTCGCGATCATCGCCATCGCGTCCGCGGTCGCGCTCATCGTGCCGCAGCTGCAGCAGCGCGAGTACGTCGGGCAGACGAACGTCGGCGTGGTCACGAGCGTGGTCGACGCACCGGACACCGCGGGGCGGGTCGGCTCGACGGCCCCGGACTTCCTGTGGCTTCAGCCCGCCGGAGACTCGACTCGGCTCAGCGCTCTTCGTGGCAAGCCGGTGGTCCTGAACTTCTGGGCGACCTGGTGTGCGCCGTGCCGGGCCGAGATGCCCCTCCTCGAGCAGACTGCGCGCGACAATCCGGGCATCGCGTTCTACGAGATCGACCTCGATGAGGACGGCGGGAAGGTTCGCGGGTTCTTCGATTCCCTCGAGATCCAGCACCTGGTGCCGCTCGTGGACGTTGGGAACGCCGTCGCCCGCGCCTACGGGCTCGGCCAGGGGGTGCCGACGTCCTTCTTCATCGACAGCGGCGGCGTCGTCCGCGCGGTGGCGCTCGGCGCGATGGACACCGCCACGATCGCGAAGAACCTGAGTACGGTGACCCAGTGACCACCGATGTGCGGCGGATCGACCGCCCCGCGCCACCACGGCTCTACCGCGACGGAAAGCTCACCGACCTCGACCGCTCACCCCCGCCCGAGCGCGCGATCTCGCTCATCGTCGACGGCGAGGAGCTCGCGACGATCGCGTGCTCGCCGGTCCGCGTGATCGCGCTGGCCCTCGGGTTCCTACGGGTCGAGGACATCATCCAGCGCGCGGAGGACGTCGCGCTCATGGAGGTCTGCGACGAGGAGACCGTGGTGAAGGTGCGGCTCGCGCCGACCGCGCGCGCCGTCCCGCACGATCGCAAGCGGATCCTCACCTCCGGCTGTGGCCGCGGCGTCACGTTCTCGCTCGACGTCGTGCCGGTCGAGGGCGGCATGACCGTGCGGCCCGAGCAGCTGATGGCCTGGATGGAGGAGCTCCTCGACAAGGCGGCCGGATACAAGGAGCACGGCGGGACGCACACCGCCGGGCTGTTCGGCCTCGGCGGCCTCGAGCTCCTGGTCGAGGACATCGGCCGCCACAACACGGTCGACCGGATCGCCGGCGAGGCGCTCCTCGCCGATATCGACACGAGGGGCAAGGCGATCCTCACCTCGGGCCGGATCTCGAGCGAGATGCTCGTGAAGGCCTCGCGGCTCGGCTGCGGGATCGTCGCGTCGCGCACGAGTCCGACGGAGCTCGCGGTCTCGCTCGCGATCGAGGCGAACGT
>DATCOR010000011.1:0-7442 GCA_036564585.1 Candidatus Limnocylindria bacterium
ATGAAGATCATCACCGCGGCCGCGGCGCTCGAGAGCGGATTCGATCCGAACCAGAAGATCCGCGTCGACGACCCGTTCCAGGCGGACAAGTCGTGGGGCGACTACTACGTGCGCTCGTCATCGGGAGCGCACGGCGACTACGACATGTCGCTCGCGTTCCAGCGGAGCGAGAACATCTACTTCGCGAAGGTCGGCTTGACGATCGGCGCGCAGAAGCTCAGCGACATGGCGAAGAAGTTCGGCGTCGGGAGCGCTCCGGCCGTCGATCTCGCCGCGGGGAAGGGCCAGCTCTCCAACAGCGGCACGATCGATCGGCCGACGCTGCTCGCGGACACGAGCTACGGGCAGGGGGAGCTTCTTGTGTCGCCGCTGCAGATGGCGATGGTCGCCGCGACCGTCGGCAACCACGGCGTGCAGGTCCAGCCGCACTACGTCACCGAGATCCGCGACTCGGCCGGCGGCGTGCTCCGCACGGTCGGCGGCGGGGCGGGTGACCAGGTCATCAGCGCGGCCACGGCAGCCAAGCTCACGACCTATCTCGTCCAGGCGGTCGAGGCGCCCGGCGCGTTCGCCTTCGGGGCGAAGATCTCGGGCGTTCACGTGGCGGGAAAGACGGGCACCGCGGAGAACCCCGCCGGCTCGCCGCACGGCTGGTTCGTCGGGTTCGCCCCGGCCGAAGACCCCCAGGTCGCGGTGGCGGTGATCATCGAGAACGCGGGCCAGGGCGGGGTCGACGCCGCTCCGCTCGGTGGCGCCGTGATGAAGGCCGCGCTCGGCAAATAGGGAACCGGCGCGCGGCCGAGGCAGTACTGATTGAACCGTCCGGCCCGTTGAGACGTTCTATAGGCGAGCTGAGCTCGCCGGATAACCCTCTCCCGACTTGCGCTACGCGCTCAGGGGCCCCTGCCCCTGCTCGGAGGGCCTGACGGACTCGGCTCGTACCATCTAATCGGGAAACGGGGTTTCAGGGGGAAATTCGTTTGGACAGCACTGCGCTCTCCCGGCAGGTCGCCGGTGTCGTCGAGAACGTCGAGCGGGTCATCTTCGGGAAGCACCACGAGGTCGAGCTGGCCTTCGTCGCGCTCCTCTGCCGCGGGCACATCCTCATCGAGGACGTTCCCGGGACCGGCAAGACCGTCCTCGCCAAGGCCTTCAGCCGCTCGCTGGGCTGCAGCTTCCGGCGCATCCAGTTCACCCCCGACCTCCTGCCTTCGGACGTGACCGGCGTCTCGATCTTCAACCAGCAGCGCAACACGTTCGAGTTCCGCGCCGGCCCGGTCATGAGCCAGATCGTCCTCGCCGACGAGATCAACCGCGCGACGCCCAAGACCCAGTCGGCGCTGCTCGAGGCGATGGAGGAGCGGCAGGTCACCGTCGACGGGACCACCTATCAGCTGCCCGACCCGTTCCTGGTCATCGCCACGCAGAACCCGATCGAATACGAAGGCACGTTCCCATTGCCCGAAGCGCAGCTCGATCGGTTCTTCATCCGGCTGCAGCTCGGTTACCCGAAGCCGAAGGAGGAGGTCGACATCCTGGATGCCCAGCGCGTCCATCACCCGCTCGACAGCCTCGGGCAGGTGATGACCGCCGACGAGCTCCTCGCGGCGCAAGCTGGCGTCCGCGACGTCCATCTCGCCGAAGCCGTCAAGCAGTACGTCGTGGCGGTCGTCGGTGCGACGCGCTCGCACCCGGACGTGTATCTCGGCGCGTCGCCCCGCGGCTCGCTCGCGCTGGCGCGCGCGGCGCAGGCGTACGCGGCCGTCCGCGGCCGCGACTACGTCGTGCCGGACGACGTGAAGGCCCTCGCCGGCCCGACGCTCGCCCACCGCTTGATCCTCCAGCCTCAGGCGCGGTTGAAGGACCTCGCGCAGACCACGGTCATCGCCGAGGTCCTCGCGAGCGTGCCGGTGGAGGTCGGGTCGCCGGCCGCGCTGCGGGCATAGGTCCGTGCGGCCCTGGCACTTCGCGGTCCTCTGGGTCGGGCTCTTCATCGCCGCGATCTCGAGCGGTGTGGAGCTCCTCAGCTACCTCGCGTATCTCCTGCTGTTCGTCGGCGCGGCGATGTGGGTCACCGCGCGGCTGACGCTCGAGGGCCTGTCGGTGAAACGGACCGTCGGCCAGGCGTACGCCCACCTCGGCGACAAGATCGATCTGAACTACGAGCTGCGGAATGACCATCGGCTCGCGAAGCTCTGGGTCGAGGTCAGCGAGACGTCGAACTGGCCGGAGCCGCTCACCGGGCGGGTGCTGTCGATCGCCGGCCGGGGCTCGGTGCGGCGCTGGAAGGTCAGCGTGCCGGCGCTTCGCCGCGGCCGCTTCCACCTCGGGCCGATCGTGCTGCGCTCGGGTGATCCGTTCGGCTTGTTCTCGACGATCGCCCGGATCCCGCTCGACGCCCTCGTCCTCGTCTATCCCAAGGTGCTGCCGCTGCCGTTCTGGCAGCTTCCCGGATCCTTCCTCGAGGGCAATGTCCTCACCGGGCAGCGTTCGCTGCAGTCGACCTCGATGGTCATGGGCATCCGTGACTACCGCGCGGGTGACGCGATGAATCGCATCCACTGGCCGTCCTCGGTCCGGCACCGCGGCCTCTACGTGAAGGAGTTCGAGCTCGACAAGACCGCCGATCTCTGGATCTACCTCGATCTCGAACGCCACTGGCATCGCGGTGAGGGCGAGAGCTCGACGGAGGAGCGCGCGGTCACGGTGGCGGCATCGGTCGTCTCGAAGGCCCTCCGCGAGCACCGGAACGTCGGCCTGGTGACGACTGGCGTGCGCGCCGAGATCCTCCACCCCGACCGCGGGACGAAACAATTCGGCAAGCTCATGCAGTACCTCGCGGAGGTGCAGGTCGGCGGGTCGCGCACGATCGCCGAGGTCATGGTCGAGACCCTGCCCCGGATCCGCCGCGGGGCGTCGGTCCTCTTGATCACGCCGTCGCTCGACCGCGCGTGGGTGCGGCCCGCGAGCACGTTCCGCGAATCGTCGATCTCGACGCAGGCGGTCCTCGTCGGATCCGAGGACACCGATGAGCGAGATCGCGCCCGGCGCCACGCCCTGCTCGGCGAGCTGGCCGTCGCCGGCGTCAAGACCGCGCACCTGCTGCCGGACATGAAGATCGAGGATCTGTTCCACGAGGCGATGAATGCGATCGCCTGAGGTCTTCCTCGGCTCCGTCCGACGGTCGCTGTTCCCGCCGATGGACCTACGCAAGCTGCGGTTCCGCGGCGGCTGGGCGGGCCTCCCGATCTATCTGGTCATGATCCTCATCTACCCGGCGTCGCTCGCGCAGGCCGGGTGGGTCGACCTCAACGCGCAGTTCACGTACATCGCGCTCGCCGGCGCGCTCCTCGGCACGATCGTCGGGAATGGGCGGATGCGCGCTCGGCGCTCGACGTTGCTCGGCGCGATCGCTGGCGCACTGACGGTGATCATTTTCACGATCGTCGCGACCAGCGGGGCGTCGCTCCATGACAAGACGGTCGACCTCGCGGTCCACGTGAACAACTGGGTGACGCAGATCATCGCCGGCGAATCGGCGAACGACCCGTCGGTCTTCGTGCTGTTGCTCGGCGGCACGTGCTGGGCGAGCGCGTACGTGGGCGCGTTCGCGCTCGCGCGCGAGCACCGGCCGTGGGACGCGGTCATCTTCAGCGGGATCTGCCTCACGGTCAACGTGTCGCTCGCGCTCAACTCGCTCTACTTCGACCTCATCCTGTTCACGCTCCTTGCGCTCGTGCTGCTCACGCGGCTGCACATCGTCAACCTGATGGAGCGCTGGGAGCGTCAGAACATCGTTCCTGCGGGCGAGATGGACTGGCGCCTCCTTCGCGGCGGGCTCACCTGGACGCTCGTGCTGATCCTCATGGCCTTCTTCACGCCGCGAGTCGGCGCGGCCGACCTCGTCTCGAACGCGTTCAACACGTTCGACGTGCCGTATCAGCGGTTGCAGACGGAGTGGCAGCGCTTCTTCGCCGGTGTCTCCGGGCCGAGCCGTCTCCAAGGCGTCTCGTTTTCCGATTCGATCCGCCTCGGCCAGGCCCCGAACCTCGGCGACCGGATCGTCTTCTACGTCGACGCGCCGGCGGCGCACTTCTGGCGCGCGGTCACCTACGACTTCTACAACGGCGTCGGCTGGCGCACGACCGAGACCGACCGCGTGGACAAGGTCAGCCCGCCGACCACCGAGCGGGAGAAGATGGACGCGACGTTCGACATCGTCGTGCCGCACGCGAACCTGCTGTTCGGCGCCAACGAGCCGGCGAAGGTGAATGTGCCGTTCCAGTTCCAGACCGGCGACGACCGTGCGTACTCGACCTCGCTGCGCGCGGTGAACCGCAACCAGGCCGAGGGCACGTACACGACCACGTCGTACGTGTCGGTCGCGACGAAGGACGAGCTGCGGAAGGCTCTCACCGCGTACCCGACCACCATCAAGACGAAATACCTCCAGCTGCCGTCGAGCATCCCCGCTCGCGTGCGTGACCTGGCGATCCAGATCACCCAGAACAAGGTGACCGCGTACGACAAGGCCGAAGCCGTCGAGACGTACCTGCGGAATACGTACAAGTACTCGACCGTCGTGAAGTCAGCGCCCGCCGGCCGCGATCCGGTGGACTACTTCCTGTTCGACCTGAAGGCCGACTTCTGCGAGTACTTCGCGTCGTCGATGGCGGTCATGCTCCGCGAGGTCGGGGTCCCGGCGCGCGTCGTCGAGGGCTTCACCTCCGGCGAGCTCGATCCGAGCAACCGCTACGCGGTGCGAGAGCTGAACGCGCACGCGTGGGTGGAGGCGTACTTCCCGTCGTACGGCTGGATCGAGTTCGAGCCCACTCCGTCCGAGCTGCCGTTCGACCGGGCCGAGACCACGGACACGGGGGGAACGAACCCGGACGGCTCGCCGAAGACCGGCCGCGAGGACAGTAGCGGCCTCCTTGGCCGCGACACCGAGCCCGACCCAGGCATCGGCGGCGTCGACGACAGCCCGCCCAGCGGTGTCGGGGGCGACCTTTCGAGGACGATCGATCCGCGGCCGGGCCTCGCGCTGCTCTCGGCCCTGCTCCTCGCGCTGTTCGTGGGCCTCGTCCGCTTCGAGATGCGGTTCCGCGGGCTCGGCACCATCGACTCGGCCTGGGGGAAGTCCCGCCTCCTTGGCGCGTACGCCGGCCACGCGGCCCGGCCGTCGCAGACGCCGTACGAGTACGCCGACGCCATCGGCCGCGAGATCCCCGACGTCCACGAGCCGATGCAGACGATCGCGCGCGCCCGCGTCCAGGACCGCTACTCGCCGATGGGCGCGACGGACGCCGAGCGCGACGCCGCTGCCGCCGCGTGGCGCAAGGCCGCGCGGATCTTCGTGACCCTGCTGCCGACGCGGATCATCCGGGCGCTCGCGAAGTTCGTCCGATAGCCGAGCATCCCAACGTCGCGCGCGTGAGCGCGCACGCCGCCGCGCGCGGAGTCACGGTCGCAGTGACACGTTTCCCGGCAACGACTCGCACCGCGCAGGATGCCGCGCGCGAGATCGGCTGCACCGTCGCGGAGATCGTCAAGAGCCTCGTCTTCGTTGCCGACGACTCGCCGGTCGTCGTGCTGTGCTCCGGTGCCGATCGGATTGACGAGGCGAAGCTCAAGTCAGCGATCGGCGCATCGACTGCCCGCCGCGCGACGGCGAATGAAGCCAAGTCCGCGACCGGCTACGCGATCGGCGGCGTGCCGCCCTTCGGCCACGACGCGGAGCTGCGGGTCGTGATCGACGACGGCCTGCTCGCGTTCGCTACGGTCTGGGCCGCAGCCGGGTTGCCCGACGCCGTCTTCCCGATCGCGCCGGCGGAGCTCGTGCGTCTCGCGCACGGGATGGTCGCCGACGTAGCGCAAGACGCGCGGTGATGAGGGGCTGGCGGGCGTCCGGGCGCGCAGCCTCGTCCGGAGGGAACGGTCGCTACCGTGAACGCACGTGACGAGCAAGCGGCCCGGACGCCCGCCAGCCCCTAACGCACGCGCACGCCGATGAGGGTCTTCGCCACCGGTACCACCGGCTTCCTGGGCAGCGTCATCGCCGAGCAGCTGCGCGCGCGGGGCGATACCGTCGTGCAGCTGGTCCGCGATCCCGCCAAGGCCGAGCTGCTGAAGAAGACCGGTCGTGACGTGGTCGTCGGAGATCTCGCGGATCCCGACGCGTTGAAGCGCGGCTGCGAGCGCTGCGATGCCGTCGTGCACGCCGGTGCCATCTACGAAGTAGGGATCACGGCGCGGCGTCGCGTCGACATGTACGAGGCCAACGTGAACGGCACGGAGCGCGTGCTGTCGGCGGCGCTCGCCGTCGGCGTGCCGAAGACCGTGCACGTCTCGTCGATCGTCGTGTTCGGCAACACGCAGGGCAAGGTCGTCGACGAGACGTACCAGCGCGCGGACGGCTACACGTCGTACTACGACGAGACGAAGACGCTCGCGCATCGCGTGGCCGAGGGGTTCAACGCGAAGGGGCTGCCGGTCGTCATCGCGCAGCCGGGCCAGATCTACGGGCCTGGCGACCACTCCGGGATCGGTGCGCTGTTCCGCCGCGCGGCGGCGGGGAAGCTGCCGGTGCTCACGTTCGGGGATCTCGGCCTCAGCTTCGTGCATGTCGCCGACGTGGCCGCCGGGATCCTGCTGCTGCTCGACCGTGGACAGGTGGGCCAGTCGTACGTGCTCGGCGGTGAAGCGGTGCGCCTCCGCGAAGCGATCCGGATCATGGCATCGCTCGCGGGCAAGCCCGCGCCCCGGTTCGATGTGCCGCCGTCGATCTTGCGATTCGCCGCGCGCTTGCGCCCCGAGGTTGCCGAGGTCGTGAAGAGCGCCGACGGCGTGACCTTCTGGGCCACCGACGCGAAGGCGCGCGGGGAGCTCGGCTATTCGCCGCGCACGCTGCGCGAGGGACTGGTCAGCTACCTGTCGTCGTCGTCCTCGTCGTCCTCTTCGAACTCGTCGGAGTAGAAGCCGAGCTCCTCGGACTTGAACACGGTCACGAGGAAGTCTTCGCGCTCCGGATCGTGCGTCTGGACGAGCTCCTCGTCGAGCTGATCGATGAGCTGCTGCAGTTCGTCGTCGGTGAGGTCGACCTCGAGCAGGAGCGTCGCGTTCACCTCGAACCGTCCGTAGTGCAGATCGACGCGACCGACGCGCCGCGCGCCCCCGTAGATCGCGAAGATCTCACTCGACTCGGTGCGGACCGTGCGCTCGAAGCGCGCTGCTTCCATGAGGCGAGGACTATACGACGCGCCCGCGCGCGCTCGCCGCTACGCTCGGACCGATGCCGCATCCGCTCCACGTCGGGCTGAAGCTCTCCCCGCAGGTCCACCCGATCGCGACGCATCGCGCGGTGTGGACCATCGCGGATGACGCAGGCTTCGACGGCCTCTGGGGCTTCGATCACCTTCTCGCACTCGGGCCGGACCCGAGCC
>DATCOR010000034.1:0-7027 GCA_036564585.1 Candidatus Limnocylindria bacterium
CTCTCCAGGGCGCGGCGCGCCAGGCGGAGGGCCTCCTCGCCGTCGCCGGCCGACTCGGCGGCGTGCGACCAGCGGTCGAAGATCATGCGGAGCAGGTGCGGTGCGCGCTCCTCGGCCAGCTGGCGGGCCTCTTGGAACGACTTCCGCGCGGCGGTCCCATTGCCCTTCATCTTCAGCTCGCCGATGAGGACCATGGCCCGGATCTGCGCGTCGATCTGCTCAACCTTGCGCGCGAACTTCAGGGCCTCCTGCGCAAGGTCCATCGCTTCGGTCGCGTCGGTCTTGGCGGCGATCTCGGCCTCGGTCGTCTTGATCGAGGCGAGCGTGGTGTCCCGCTTGATCTCCGTCGCGATGCGGGCACCGCGCGCGAGGCTCTCACGCGCGCGCTCCCGGTTGCCGTACTCGGCGTACTGCACGGCGATGTTGTCGAGCGTGCAAGCCACGCTGTCGAGCGCGCTGAGCTCCTCATACACCTGGAGGGATCGTTGGTTGTTGCGGATCGCAAGCTCGACGTCGCCCTGCAGGTGATGGGCTTTCGCAAGACCCGCGTACATCACGCCGAGTGAGCGGCGATCGCTGAATTGATCGGCCAACTCGATCGCGCGCTCGTAGATTGGCATCGCTTCTTTCGGCCGACGCTGGTTCGTCAACAGAACGGCAAGGTCGGAGAGGCGCCGGAACTGGAAGGTCGGATCGGTGACGACCCCCTCATCACACGCCTGAACGACCTCGCGCAGGACCTTCACCGCGTCCTCGTACGCGTAGGTCTTCGCGTACGTGGCGGCCAGGACGCTCTTGATCCTGACCATCTCGGCCTTGTCGCCCAAGAGCTCCGCCATCCGTTGCGCGCGCTCGAGCAGCGGGAACGCGAGCTTCGCTTCGCCGGTCAGGTTGTACGCGGCGGCGAGGTAGCGAAGGCGAACGAGCTGGTCGGACGGGGTCAGCCCCTCGTCGAGCGCCTCCAGCGTCGGGATCGCGCTCGTGGCATCGCCCTGCTCCACCAGCCGCCGCGCTTCGAGCAGGTCGTATTGCGGCGCGGCCGGCGACGGGGAGCCGCCGAGCAGATCGGAGGGCTGCACGCCAAGACGCCCTGCGATGTGCTCGAGCGCCTTCATCGAGGCGCGCGTGCGTCCGGACTCCAACATCGAGATGTAGGCCTTCGTGTACTGAGGCTCCGCGAGTTGGGCTTGAGTCAGACCACGCGCCGTGCGCAGCGAACGGATGCGCGCACCGACGTCAGCCGTCATCGCGGAGCGGATGGCGTTGCCGATGGCCACGAGGCCCACTTTACAGAACTCTCAACGTCGGGTCAAACCGGCCTGAACCAACCATATTCCGACCGCGAGCGAGGCTGCCGGTCGGGGTCTGGCGGGCTCAGGGTGCCCGCGCACGGTCTCCGGCCAACGGCCGGACGGTTCGCATTCGCGTGATCGATCGCGGTTTGGGTGTCGGCTAGCAGATACCCGGGTTCGTCTGGGGGTCGCAGGCCGCTGCGGTACCGGCAAGCGGTGCGGTGAGCGTGAACGCCATGGCCAGAACGAAGACGATGCGGGCGACGAAACGAAGCGACATTGGTGGGCCTCCCACCCCACCGGCGAATTTGCTGAGCCGCCATCGCCACTATCGACCGACCGCGGGCAAAGGTAAAGCGGCTTTGCCGCTATCGCCCGGCGCGGAGGACGACGAGCCGCAACTGGTGCGCGGCTCCGCTCGCGGCGGCGGCCAGCAGGAGCGACGCCGGGCCGACGAGCGCGGGCACGCTGAACGGCGCCGGATGCAGCCCATCGGTGAACGCGAGGATCGCCGCGGCCGCGAGCGCGCCACCGGAGAGCACCACGGATGCGCGAGAGAGCGCGAGCGGCACGGGCCGGCCATCGACGAGCTGCTCGATGCGGGCCTCGGTCACCGAGAGCGATCCGACCGGTACGAGGAGACCCAGGTCCACGTCGTCGGCGTCGGGCAGCACCTTGAACAGCGCTGAGGCGAGCTCGCGAACCCCACCCATCGCGCGGACCGCGGCCTGATCCGCCGCAACCTCCTTCTGCACCGTGTAGTACTCGACGAGCTCTTCGACGACCGGTACCACGTAGAGGCCCGCGGCGAAGTAGCGCGCGATCACCAACCGGAGCGGATCGCGCTGCCACAGGTGATAGCGCTCGTGTAGCAGGACCGCACGCAGCTCCGCGTCGTCGAGCCGCTTCATGAGGCCCGTCGAGAGACAGATCCGCGGCCTGCGGAACCAGTAGCAGAACGAGAACGGACGCACGTCCCGTACGACGTCGATGCGGCCCGCGAGACCGAGGGCCTCCGCGAGCATCGCGACGCGGCGCGACACGGTCACGCGACGCGAGAGGAGCGTGCGGATGAGCGACAGCGTCGCGAGGAGCTGGCGGAGCAGCGACGTGAGCCCGAGCGTCACGCCGACGGTCGCGAGAATGAGCACGAGGACCGCGACGACGCTCGCCGGATCGGCCACGCCGCCCGTCGCGAGCGCGAAGCCACGCGGCAGCAGCGCCGCGAGCAGGGCGATGAGCAGCGCACTCGAGCCCAGGGCGAGAAGGACGAGGACGCCGAACGCGCGATCCGCGGTCTTCACCGATTCTCCTTTCCGGCGATGCGGCGCAGCGCGGCGCGATGGCCGGCGTCGACCGAGTCGAGCTCGGCGGTGAACTGCGCGAGCGCGACGTCGCCGAACTCGTCGACAAGGCCGCGCACGAGATCCTGCGAGAGGCGCGCGCGATGCTCGTCGCGGGTGAACGCCGGCCGGTACACGTACGTCTTGCCCTCGCGATCGCGCACGAGTAGTCCCTTCGCGTGCAACCGGGTCATGATCGTCATCACCGTCGTGTACGCGAGCGACCGGCTCTTCGCGAGATCGTCCACGACGTCGCGCACGGTGGCCTGGCGACGCTTCCAGAGCCGGTCCATGACCGCGGTCTCGAGCGGCCCGAGGAACGCGTTCGGCCCGTCGCGGCGGGCACGCTTCAGCCGGCGGACGTCATCGGTCACGGTCGCGATCATCCGACCTTTCGCTGCTGATCGCGACGCCGTTTGAGGAGCTGCGGGTGGCGTTCCCCGAGCGGCTCCCGGCCGTGGGCGAGCGCGACGTGGAGCGCGACGACGAGGTGGCCATCGCGCGGCGCGTAGAACGGACCGCCCGGTGCGTCCCGTCGCTCCACCAGTCCGGCCAGGGCCATGGCTGCGAGCTCGCGCTCGGCGTACCGCTGGTCGACGCCGGACCAGAGCGCGGCGCGCTGCGCGGTGTCCTCGCCGACCGAGAGCGCGTGGAGGAGCTTCAGCCGTGCGGGCTCGGCGAGGATGCGCACCAGGCGCGTGGCGCGCTCATACGCGTCGTCGTCCGAACGCTCGAGCAGCGTCGGGTCGCTGTGGAAGAGGTTGAGATCGCCATCGATCACGCCGTGCTACCCCGCTGTGAATACTACCTCCCTGTAGTAACAGTCACTCCGCCGCAGTCGCCACGGGCTCGGCCTCGCCGGCCGGTGCGCGCGAGCCGGCCCGGGCGTTGACCGCCACGGCGGTCACGACCAGGGCCGCGCCGGCGAGCATCCGCAGGGTGAACGCCTCGCCCAGCGCGAACCCGCCGATCAGCAGGGCCTGGGTGGGGATCAGGACCTGCGACAGCGTGACGGTGGTCGGGCGCAGCTTTCGGTAGAGCCACGCGTTCAGGACGAGGCCGACGCACGAGCCGCCGACGACGAGGTACGCGAACGCGATGATCGAGCTCGCGTTCCAATGCTGCGGCTCGTTCACCTGCGTGAGCGCGAATGGCAGAAGGAACACCGCCCCGGTCCAGGTACCGATCCCGACGACGGCGATCGGCGACTCGCGCGACAGGAACTTCGCGATGAGGATCGCCGCGACCGCCCAGGTGATGGGCATGAGCGCGAGCAGGGCAGTCGCGAGAAGCGCGTTCGGCCCTTCGCTCGGCGCAGGCGCGCCGACCAGGAGGGCCGTCCCGACCAATCCGAGGACCAGCGCGACGATCTTCAGGCGCGAGAGCCGGTCGCCCTGTACGAAGAAGTGCGCGAGGATCGCCGTCCATACCGGCGCCATCGCGCCGAAGACGGCGACGAGGCCGGACGGAACGAATTGCTCCGCCCAGAAGATGAGCGCCCACGACGTCCCGATGTTGAACAGGCCCGAGATGGCCGACGCGAGGAGGGCCGTTCGCGTGCTCGGGAACGACTGCCGGAGCACGAGGACGGTGACGGTGAGGATCGTCGCCACGGCGATCGCGCGCTCAAACGCGAAGAGGTACGGCGGCACCTCGGCCACGCCGATCTTGATCGCCGCCCAGGTCGATCCCCAGAGCAGGACCATCAGGACGTACGCCGCAACGACGCGCGCGCTCACGCCGGTATTGTCGGTCCGTGCGGATCATCGCGCTCACCCTTGCGGCAGTCGTTCTCGCGGGCTGCGCGGCACCGACCCTCGTCGGCACGCAGCTCACGCCGACCGCGGCGCCGGACTTCACGCTGACCGATGGCATCAGCGGGAAGCCGGTGACGCTCTCCGCGCTGCACGGCAGCGTTGTCGTGCTCTCGTTCCTCTACACCCACTGTCCCGACGTGTGCCCGCTCACGGCCGAGGAGTTCCGCATGGCCCAGCAGAAGCTCAGCGCGAGCGAACGCGACGGCACCGTGTTCGTCGCGGTGTCGGTGGATCCGCAGCAGGACACGCCCGAGGCCGTGCAGGCGTTCGCGCGCGATCACGGCCTCACCAAGAACTTCGTCTTCCTGATCGGGGGCGCCGCGCAGCTGCAAGCCGTGTGGTCCGCGTACGGGGTCCGCATCGAGACCGACCCGACCACGCCGTCCGTCGGACACAGCGACGCGATCTACCTCCTCGACAAGAAGGGCCAGGCCCGCGTGCTCACCCACTCGGATATCACCGCGGACGCGCTCGCCGGGGATCTCAAGCTCCTAGCCGCGGAGCACTAGGTGAGGCGATGATCGCGCGCGTGAGCTGGGAACAGGCCCTGGCCTGGCGGATGCGCCGGCAGCTCATCGATCCCGTCGGTACGGGCACGGCCCCCGATGTGGTCCGCCGGCTGTGCGGGGTGCAGGCACAGGTCGCATCGACCGCGGAGCTCGCGGTGCGCGTGCGGCGCACGACATCGAAGCCCGGCGACGTGGCGCGTGCGTTGAGCCAGGGTCGCCTCATCAAGACCTGGGCGATGCGGGGCACGCTCCATCTGCTCACGCCCGAGGACGGCGGCGCGTTCCTGTCGCTCATCGCCGCGGGCCGCAGCTGGGACCGGCCGAGCTGGCAGAAGTATTTCGGCATCACGCCGAAGCAGCTCGAGGCGCTTCGGACGGTCGTCCGTGACGCGCTCGACCGGAAGGTCCTCACGCGAGAAGAGCTCGTGTCGGCGGTGACCGCGCGGCGCGGCTTCGGTCACATCGGGGACGCGCTGCGCTCCGGCTGGGGCAGCCTGCTGAAGCCGCTCGCCTGGCAGGGCGACCTCTGCTTCGGGCCGAGCCAGGGGACCCACGTGACGTTCATGCGACCGGAGGATGCGAGCTCACGCTGGGCGGGCGTGCCCGAGCCGGACGACGCGGCGCCGATCGCGATCGCGGCGTACCTGCGGTCACACGGTCCGGCGACGGTCCATGGCTTCGCGAACTGGCTCTCGCGCGGACGCACCAGCAAGCAGCAGCTGCGGCGGTGGTTCGATGATGTGCGTCCGCAGCTCGCGGAGGTCGAGGTCGGCGGGGAGCGCTCGTTCGTGCTCGCGAAGGATCTCGACGAGCTGGTCTCGACCAAGCCGACGCGCGCGGTGCGCCTGCTACCAGGATTCGATCAGTTCGTGATGGGAGCCGGGACGGAGGACCCGCACGTCATCCCCGCGCACCGGCGATCGGCGGTGAGCACGCAGAGCGGCTGGATCCAGCCCGTCGTGATCGCCGGTGGGGTCGTGCGCGGCACGTGGGCGCTGGCGGACGACGGCCTCAGCGTCGCGTGGTTCAAGGAGGGAGGCGCGGTCCCGCGCACGGCGCTGCGGGCGGAGGCCCAGCGGCTCTCGACGATCGTCGGGCGCACGCTCGCGCTCGCACTCAGGCTCGCGTAGCGCTCACCCGATGATGTATATGGTCGTGAACAGGCCGATCCAGACGACGTCGACGAAGTGCCAGTAAATGCTCGCGGCCTCGACGGCGAGATGGCGGTTCGCGGTGAACTGGCCGCGCAAGCCGCGGTAGAAGCAGATCGCGATGAAGATCACGCCGCCGGTCACGTGCGCGCCGTGGAAGCCGGTGAGGGTGAAGAACACGCCGGCGAAGACGCCGTCCCGTGGGAGGAAGCCGAGGCGGGTGTACTCGTAGGCCTGGCCGGCGAGGAACGCGGCCCCGAGGATGAGCGTCGGGACGAGCCACTGGAGCATCCGGCGACGGTCGCCCTTCTTGATCGCGCTCACGGCGAGCTGCATCGTGACGCTCGAGGCCACGAGCTCGATCGTGTTGACGAGCGGGAGCCCCTGCCAGTTGGGCTTTTCGCCGAACACCGGCTCCCACGCCGGGATCTTCCCGCGCAGGAAGAAGTACGTGGTGAAGAGGGCGGCGAAGAACATGAGCTCGCTGCCGATGAACATGATGATCGCCCACATCCCGCTGTTGAACCGGGTCGGCTGCACGTCGTAGCCGGAGTCGTTCGTCGGGAGGCGGTCGACGGTCGGCGTGCCGCGGCGACCGCGGACGATCGTTCGGTCCGACATCAGCGGTGCGCGCCGCCGTGGCCCTCGTCGCTCGCCTGGGTGTAGGCGCGCGCGTCGTCGATGAGCCACGTGGCGAGGCCGACGAGCAGGAGCACGATCCCGATCCCGACGAGGATGACGCTCCAGAGGATGCCGAACGAGATGAACGTGACGCCGATCGCGATGATCACCGGCGAGAGGCTCGGGGGCGGCATGTGGATCGGCTGATCGTGCCCGGACATCGGTCGAAACTCTAGGTCATGGATTGGCGGCCGTCGAAACGCTGCCCTAGTGTTGGCGGGCATGCCGTGGCCA
>DATCOR010000042.1:0-13360 GCA_036564585.1 Candidatus Limnocylindria bacterium
GCATCGGCGTGGCCCTGTTCCAGAACATCCAGCTGCTCCGCTATCACACCGCCGGCACGTTCATCCTGCTCATCGTGATCACGGTCGCGGCGATGGACTTCATTTCGGCCCAAGTCCGCAAGCGCCTGGTCTAACGCCCCCAGCTCGGCCGGTTCGCGCCGTCGACGCCCTCGCCCTTCGTGATCTTCTGCGCGCCCGTGGGCGCGCCGCCTGAGCTGAGGGCGCCGCCGAGGTCGAGCACCCAGAGGTCGATCGTGAAGCTCGTCGACCGGAGGAATGCGACCTGCGATCCGTCCGGCGACACGGCCGGGTTCCAGCTCTGACCGTCGGTGGTGAGGGCGACGTCGCGAGCGGTCGCGATCTCGAATGCATGGAGGTCGTTCTTGCCGTCGTGGCGGAGCGTGTAGACGATCCACTTGCCATCGGGGGTGAACGTCGGCCGGTACGGCTCGCCGTCGGGCAGGCCCTTCAGCGGGGTCGAGCGGGTGATGCCGTCGGCCGGCTTCAGCAGGAGCTCGGGCGTACCGCTGTCGTAGGCGGTCACCACCAGGGTCTTCCCGTCCGGCGACCACGCGGGGTCCGCCCAGTCCGCGCCGGTCGACAGCCGCGTGGGCAACTTCTTCGATCCGAGGTCGAGCAGGTAGAGATCCGATGAGCCATCGGCGCCCTGCGCGAGGACCGCGAGCTGCTTGCCGTCCGGTGACGGAGCGGGCGCGACGTACCACCTCACCTGGTGGAATCCGCTCGGCACCTTCGTCAGGCCGGTGAGCAGGATGTCCTCGCTCCCCCCGCCCGCGGGCTTGGCGATGATGTCGCTGTACCCGAGGCGCGCGTTCACGACCGCGCCGTCCACCGTGCTCTTGCCGTCGATCTGCTCGACGCGCGCGAAATACGCCGTCCGGCCGTCCGAGCTCAGCGCGGGCGTTTCCGACCGGCCGTCCTCGGTCCGCGACGCGTACTGGCCGCCGGTGAGCACGAAGAGGTCGCCGCGCAACACGAAGGCGATCGTTCCCCCGATCGCGGGCGCCGGGACGTTCCCGGTCGGCCGGGCCGGCGTCGGCGTCGCTGCGGCGCTCGGGAGCAGGAGCGGCGCCACCCGCTGACCGGCGACGATGTAGCCGACCAGCAGCACGACCGCGAGGGCGCCGAAGATCAGGTCGCGGACGCGCACACGCGCTCCACTTCCGTGGCGATCCGTTCGATCTCGGCAGCGAGGTCCGGTCCATTGATGAGCTCCAGATGCCCGTCGGCCGGCGGCTCGAACGGCCGCTCGCGCATGCGGTCGTACACGCCCTCGTCGGCATCCGAATGATCGTCGTCCGCGCGCGCGTCACGCCGTCGCGCGAGCCGTTCACGGATCGCGCCGTCGTCGGCGGTGATGCGCACGAAGACGATCGGCACGTGGCGGCGCTTCGCCGCGCCGACGCTGGCGCCGCGATAGCGCGCCAGCAGATTGGTCGCGTCGACGATGACCCGATGCCCGTCGGCGAGCAGACCATCGACCAGTCCATCGACACACCGGAACACCGCGCCGTTCTCCTCGTCGGAGTACGTCGGCGCGATGAAGAGCCGGGTCCGGAGCTGATCGCTCGCGACCTGCGCCGCGCCGAGCCGCGCCGCGAGGAGCCGCGCGCAATGCGACTTGCCGACGCCGGGATAACCCATGAGCACGATGAGCGCGGCCGTGGCGGCCGGTACCGCGGGCGCGCCGATCTCGCCGCGCAGCTGCGCGACGAGCACGTCAGCCTGCTCCGCGTACGCGCGGGTCTGGGCCTTCGTGGCCGCGCCGGACGAGCGGAGCGGGCTCACGCGGCGAAGCCCCGCGCCCGCAGCGCGGCGCGCGCCGTCGCGGCCTCGTCCCACGGACGCTTCTCCTCGCCGACGATGATCGAGGCCTCGTGGCCCTTGCCCGCGAGGAGCACGGTGTCCCCCTCCGCCGCGTCGGCGATGGCCGCGTTGATCGCTTCGGTCCGGTCGTCGATCACGCGATAGTCGCGGTCCGGCTGCTTCCCTGCCTCGAGGGCACCGGCTTCGATCTCGGACAGGATCGCGGCTGGATCCTCGAGCCGAGGATCCTCTTGCGTGATGAAGAACCGGTCGGCGTACTTCGCCGCGGCGAGCGCGAGCTTCGGCCGCTTCGTGCGGTCCCGCTCGCCGGCGCTGCCGAAGACGGCGATGAGCTTGCCCGGGGTCAATGGGCGCAGTAGGGCAAGCACCTTCTCGAGCGATTCGGGGGTGTGCGCGTAGTCGACGATCACGGTGAACGGCTGGCCCGCGTCGATGCGATCCATCCGGCCGCGGACCGGCTTCGCGCGCGCGAGCGCGTCGCGGCACTGCGCGAGTGTCGCGCCGGCGGCCAGCCCGGCGCCGGTCGCCGCGAGCGCGTTCTGCACGTTGAACCGCCCGACGAGCGGGAGTCGCAGCTCCACGCGGTCTCCGAACGCCGTGATCGCGATCCTCGACCCCGTCGCGTCGGCCGCGAGGATCGTCGCCTGCACGTCGGCCAGCGCATCGATCCCATACGAGATGATCCGCGCGCCCGCAGCCCGGTCGGCAAGATACTGCCAATGCGGATCGTCGGCGTTCAGCACCGCGGCCTTCGGCACGCCCTTCTCGCGACCCTGCGCGAGCATCCCGAACAGGATGCCCTTCGCCTCGAGGTACGCCTGCAACGTGCCGTGGAAGTCGAGGTGCTCCGGGCTGAGGTTCGTGAACACGGCGACGTCGACGTCGATCCCCCGGATCTTCCGCAGCGCGAGCGCATGCGAGGTCGCCTCGATCACGCCCCACGTCCCTCCGGCGACGAGCAGCTCGGCGCAGAACTCCTGGAGCTCGAGGGCCTCCTGGGTGCTCTGACGGGTGTCGTTCTCCCACTCGTGCTCCGCGAGCTTGAAGTCCACGGTCGTCCCGTATCCGGTGCGCTCGCCCGCGGCCTCGAGCACGTCCGACACCAGGTGCACCGTGGTCGTCTTCCCATCCGTCCCGGTGACGCCGACGATCTTCAGCTTCTCGGTCGGGTGATCGAAGAACACGACGGCGAGATCGGCGAGCGCAGCGCGAACGTCCGGGACGACGGCGAGTGGAGCTTTGGTACGGACCTTCCGTTCGGCCACCACAGCCACCGCCCCGTTCTTCACCGCATCCGCTACGAAGTCAGCGCCGTCGCGGTGGAATCCGGGGATCGCGACGAACAGCGAGCCCTCCTTCACCTTGCGCGAGTCGTAGGCGATCGCACGCACGTCGCGATCCGCGGCGCCATCGGGCAACGGGATCTTCGCCTGCGCCAGGAGCGGACCGAGCTTCACTCCCCGCCTCCGCGCCCCCGACGCCCGGCCAGCTGCAGCGCCCTCGTGTACGCCGGCTCGAGCAGCCGGAACGCGCGGTACGCGAGCGGGCGCGGCACGGCGTCGTGCGCGCCGACCCAATGCGTCACCGTCCCACCGAAGCCCTTCTTGAACAGATACGGACCGTGCATCGGATCGTTCGTGTCGCTCGGATCCGCCGGGATACCGCCGAAGTCAAAGGTCCGAGCGCCACGCTTCCGGGCCTCGCTGATGCAGCGCCAGAGCAGTCCATACGCGGCGTACACCTTGCGGCCAGGATCGTTCGTCGCGCCGTACTGGTACACCTCGCGATCGCCGCAGTGCCAGGTCATCGCGCCCGCGACCGGTCGGCCCTCGTACTCCGCGAGCCACAGCGTCGCCTGGCCCGCGTCGATGAGCGTGCGCCACACGGTGCGGTAATACGCCGCGGTGCGGGTGATGAATCCGGCGCGCCGTCCGGTGAGCGCGTACAGGTCGTAGAACACGCCGAGGTCCTCATCGCTCGTTCCCTGATACACCGCGACGCCGCGCTTCTCCGGCTGGCGGACGCTCCAGCGGGTGTCTTTCTCGAAACCGGCCAGCAGCCCGGCCTCGTCCTTGTCGAGCGGCAGGACGAGCGTCGCGATCACCGGCTGGATGTCCGGCCCGCGCTTGAATCCCGCCGCCCGCAGCGCTTCGCCCGCCTCCTCGACCGTGCGCTCCGGATCGACTTTGAGCACGAGCGCTCCGCGCGTGGCCTTCGCGTGCGCGGCGAGCGCGCCCAGCGCGTCGGGCAGCTCCGCGGTCGAGGCCACCGGCCCGCGCGGGCAGTAGCCGAAGCGCATGCCGCCCGGGAGCGGCCGCCACAGCACCAGGGCATACGCGCCGGCCGGGCGCAGGTACTCCGCGGTCCAACCCTGCTGCTCGCGGATCATGGCCCAGGCGCTCGATTGCATGACGTGGCCGCCTGGTCCAGCCGCGGCGGCGGCGTCCCAACCGTCGGGCGCATCGGTCATCGGGCAGCCGCGGCAAGGCGCCGGCGCCCCGCGATGCGCCAGAGCGGATAGAGCGGCGCGATCACCGGTCGGTCGAACGCGCCGATCCAGGTCGCGATCTCCCCGCCGAAGCCAAGCTTGAAGTTCTCGATGCCGGCGAGCTCGTCGCCCGCATGCTCGGACAGGCCCCACATGTCGTACCGCGCCACCCCACGCTGCTTCATCCCGAGCAGCGAGCGCCATTTGAGCAGGTAGAACGGCCGCGACTCGCCGTGCGCCCCGGACCAGCCACCGTACAGCTCCCAGGCGCGGTCGCCGATCTGCACCGCGAGGAGCGCGCCGTCGTCCTCCGCCCCCACGCGGGACATCGTGACGTGCGCCGCGTCGCCGAACGCCGCGAGAAGCCCCTCGAAGTAGCCGCGATCGTGCAGCGCGAACCGGTCGCGGGCCGCGACCTTCGCGAGCACCGCGAGGAAGCGGTCGAGGTCGCGCGTCTCCTCGGTGATGACGCCCTCGCGCTCGGCCTTGTGCACGTACTGGCGGGTCTTCTTCCGCATCCCGGCCAGGAGCTCGTCGGGCGTTCGGGTGAGGTCCATGAGCAGCGTGCGCCGGGGCTGCACGAACACTCCCGCGGGCCGTGCGCCGGATCGCGCGAGGGCCGCATCGAGCTCGGGCGATGGCGGGAGCTCGGGATCGGCGAGCACGCTCGCGCAGCGCTCGCCGGTGAGCGCCGCGGCGAGCGCGCGGAGCGCCTCGGGAAGATCCGCGGCATCGACGAGCGGGCCCCGCGGTGCATACGCGACGGTGATGCCGAGCGGGAGCGGTTTCAGCAGGACCTGCGCGACGCCGACCGTGCGCGCGCCGTCTTCCAGGGTGAACCGCCGCGGGACCCAGCCCGTCGCGCGCTTCAGGGCGGCCCAGGCCGCGGATTGCAGGAGATGCGTCCGTCCAGTCGCCCGGACGAGCTCGTCCCAGCTCGTCCCGTCGTCGACGGGGACCGGGGTCGCGCGCAGGGTCAGGCTAGTCCGCCGCGCCCGCAGGCACGGCCGGTTCCTCCGTCTTCCCCGGCAGCTCGCGCGCCGTGAACGTGCAGTCGGGATAGCGCTCGCATCCGTAGAAGATCGAGCGGCCGCGGCCGCGCCGCCGGACGAGCTCGCCCTGGCCGCAGAGCGGGCAGATCACGCCGGTCTTCTGCACGGTCTTCTTGATGTACTTGCAGTCCGGGTAGCCCGTGCAGCCGATGAACGGACCGAACCGGCCACGCTTCTTCGCGAGCGGCTTCCCGCAGTCGGGGCAGACCTCGCCCTCGATGATCTCGGGGCCCTGCTCCTCGCCCTCGAGCGGCGCGGAATAGTCGCAACCGCCCGGCGGCGTGGGCTGGCCCTTCTTTCCCTTCACGAATCCGGTGCACGAGTAGAAGCGGCCGTACCGGCCGAGCTTGATGATCACCGGCCGCCCGCACTTCGGGCAGATCTTGTCGGTCGCCTCCTCGGTGACGTCCGACTTCTTCACCGACGCGGTCTTCTCCTTCACGAGCGCCTCGAACGGGACGAAGAAATCACGCACCACCGGCGCCCACTCGACCTCGCCCGCGGCGACGCGGTCCAGGTCCAGCTCCATGCGCGCGGTGAAGCCCAGGTCGACGATGTCCGGGAAGTGCTCGGTGAGGAAGTCGACGACCGTGAACCCGACGTCCTCGGGCACCAGGGCGCGCTGCTCGCGGCGCACGTAATGGCGGTCGATGAGCGTCGAGATCGTCGGCGCATATGTCGACGGCCGGCCGATGCCGTGCTCCTCGAGCGTCTTCACGAGCGACGCCTCGTTGAATCGGGCCGGCGGCTGGGTGAAGTGCTGCACGGCGTCCAGGCCGAGCAGCTTCAGCTCCTCGTCTTCGACGACGGCCGGCAGTGGGGCGACCTCCTTCTCCGGCTCGTCGGTTCCCTCCTGGTAGACGCGGAGGAAGCCGTCGAACGTGACGCGGCGGCCGTTCGCGCGAAGCGTGTAGCCGTCGGCGCTCACATCGAGACGCGTGTTCTCGAATTTCGCCGGCGCCATCTGCGACGCGAGGGTGCGCTGCCAGATGAGCGTGTACAGGCGGTGCTGGTCCTTGTTGAGGAACCGCTTCATCCGGTCCGGGGTGCGCGCGAGGTCGGTCGGACGGATCGCCTCGTGGGCCTCCTGCGCGCCCTTGCTCCGGGTCTTGAAGTGGCGCGGCTTCTCGAGCGCGTACTCCGCGCCGAACTCCTTCGTGATGACGTCCTTCGACTGCTTGAGCGCGCCCTCCGCGACATGCAGCGAGTCGGTACGCATATACGTGATGAGACCGACCGGCGTGTCGGGCCCGAGCGAGACGCCCTCGTAGAGCTGCTGGGCAAGGACCATCGTGCGCTTGACGGAGTAGCCGAGCTTCCGGGATGCGTCCTGCTGGAGCGTCGAGGTCGTATACGGGCCGCCCGCGCTGCGCGACGAGTCGCGCTTCTCGACGCTCGCGACCCGATAGACGGCGTCCGCGAGCGCGGCGCGGTGCTTCTCTGCGTCGGCCGCGTTGCCGATCGCGAGCTTGTGGCCCTTGTGCTGGATGACCTCCGCCTGGAACGCTTCGCCCGCGTGGTTCGCGAGCAGCGCGCCGATGGACCAGTACTCCTCCGGCGTGAACTTCTGGATCTCGCGCTCGCGGTCGACGATGAGCCGCAGCGCGACCGACTGCACGCGGCCGGCCGACAGCCCGTAGCGGATCTTCTTCCAGAGGAGCGGCGACATCGTGTAGCCCACGAGGCGGTCCACGACGCGGCGGGCCTGCTGCGCGTTCACGAGGTCCTGGTCGATCTGGCGCGGCTTGCGGAACGCCTCGGCGATCGCGTCGGGCGTGATCTCGTGGAACGTGACGCGGCGGAGCTTCGACGCGGGCACGTTGATGATCTGCGCGACGTGCCACGCGATCGCCTCGCCCTCGCGGTCGAGGTCGCTGGCGAGCCAGACCCGGTCGGCGTTCTTCGCCTCGCGCTTGAGCAGCCGGGCGTGCTTCTCCGAGTCCGGCGGGATGACGTACTCAGGGGCGAACGTCTTGAGGTCGATGCCGATCTTCGACTTCGGCAGGTCCCGGATATGGCCGAACGACGCCTCGACCGTGTAGCCGGGGCCGAGCATCCGGCCGAGGGTCTTCGCCTTCGTCGGGCTCTCCACGACGACCAGATCACCGCCCTTGCGGCCGCGCGCCGGTGCCTCGGCCTCAGCCGCGGGCGCCGCGGCGAGCTCAGCCGGCGTCACGGCGTGCGCCTTCGGCGCCGCCTTCCGCGTCCGCTTGCTCGCTTGCTTCGTTGCTGCCATCTCACCTCGCGTAGAGAAAAAGGCGCCCTTCCAGGCGCCTCCCCGCAATCCACGGTACCAGCGAGGGCAACCTGGACCCCCGCTGTGTCTGTAACTAGAGCAAATGTTCCTTTTCTTCCCGAGCCAGCCGGTCGACCACCGCCTTCACTTCTTCGGCCCGGTCTTTCGCCGCGATGAACAGGACGTCGTCGGTCTCGACCACGATCAGGTCGTTCACCCCGATGGTCACGGTGGTCTTTCCGGGCGCGTAGACGTAGTTCCCGACACTGTCCTCCGCGATGTGCTCGTCGGCGGACTGCCGGGACGACGCCGCGACGATGTCCGCGAGCCGGCTCCAGCTCCCCACGTCCTGCCAGCCGATGTCCGCCGGCACGACCGCCATGTTCTTGGCCCGCTCGGCGATCCCGTAGTCGACCGTCGTGCGATCGGTCTCCTCCCACACCTCGGCGAGCACGCTCTCGTACCGCGGCGAGCCGATGGCCTCGCCGAGCGCGGCGAGCGCCTGCGCGGTCTTCGGCAGGTGCTCGCGGTACGCGTCCTGGATCGCGCTCACCCGCCACACGAACATGCCCGCGTTCCAGAAATGCCCGCCGGCAGCGATCATCTTCTCGGCGGCGTCCGGCTTGGGCTTTTCGATGAAGCGCTTCACCTTCAGGACCGGCAGAGGCGCCTTGATATCGATCGGCTCTCCCGCCTCGATGTAGCCGAACCCGGTGTCGGCGCGCTCCGGCGTGATCCCCAACGTCACAAGCCAGCCGGCGTCGGCCGCCGCGGTCGCGGCGATGAGCACGTTGCGGAAGGCACCGTGCTTTCCGATCACGTGATCGGACGGCAGGACCGCGACCACCGCGTCGGGATCGAACGCGTGGAGCGCCGCCATCGCGAGGCCGATGGCCGCGGCGTTGCCGCGCGGGTACGGCTCGATGACCACGTGATCGCTGCGCAGCTCGGTCAGCTGCTCGTGAATGAGCGCGCGATGCTCCGGCGGCGCGACGACGAAGATGCGCTCGCTCGGGATGAGCTCGCTCACCCGGTCGACGGTCTGCTGGAGCAGGGTGCGGTCGCCGACGAGATCGAGGAACTGCTTCGGCTTGCGGCGGCGCGAGAGCGGCCAGAGACGAGTGCCCGCGCCGCCGGAGAGGATGAGGGCGTAGAGCCGGGGCACGCTACCGGCCGAAGTAGTCGAGCTTCATCGCGTGGCGCACCTGTTGGAGGGTCTCCTTCGCCTCGCGCCGCGCGCGCTCGCTGCCCGCGGCGAGGATCTCGTCGACGAGCCCTGTCTTCGCGGCGAGCGCGGCGCGACGCTCGCGGATCGGCGCAAGGAAAGTCTCGAGCGCCTCGAGGAGCTGGCGTTTGACCTCCACATCGCCGACCTTCCCATCGCGGTAGCGCCGCTTGAGGTCGTCGACCTCGGCCTTGTTCGGGTTGAAGATGTCGTGATAGACGAAGACCGGGTTGCCCTCGACGGTGCCCGGATCGGTCGCCCGGATCCGCTTCGGGTCGGTGTACATGCTCATCACCTTGCGCTCGACCGTCTTCGGGTCGTCGCGGAGATAGATCGCGTTGTCGAGGCTCTTCCCCATCTTTTCGCGGCCGTCGATGCCGGGCAGCATGCCGCCGGCTTCCGGGATGAGCGACTTCGGCTCGGGGAACACCGGAGCGAAGAGCTCGTTGAACCGCCGCGCGATCTCGCGCGTCAGCTCGACGTGCGACTCCTGATCTTTGCCCACCGGAACGAGCTCACCCTTGACCACGAGGATGTCGGCGGCTTGCAGGACCGGGTATCCGAGGAGCCCATAGGTCGGCTGCGACAAGCCGTGATCGCGCAGCTGGTCCTTGAGCGTCGGGATGCGCTGTACGCGCGGGACCGAGACCAGCATCGAGAAGTACAGGTGGAGCTCCGGGATCTGCGGGACGAGCGACTGGAGGACGTACGTGACCTTCTCCGGGTCGACCCCGACCGCCAGGTTGTCGACGACGTCGTCGCGGATGTTCTGCTCGATCTCGGCAAGGCCGTCGAGCTTCGTCGTGAGCATGTGGTGGTCGGCGACCAGCAGGAAGGTCTCGTACTCGTCCTGGAGGCGCACCCGGTTCGCGAGCGTCCCGGTGTAATTCCCCAGGTGGAGCGGACCGGTCGGCCGGTCGCCCGTGAGGATGCGCTTCCGGGTCTTCTTGGCCGCGGAAGACAGGGTCGGAACGGTCGTTTCGGCGGTCATGGAAGGTGTCAGTCTAGCCGGAGGTCCTTCACGAGCTGGTCCGCGATCAGCACGCCGACCTCGTTGCGCTTCTCGCCGAAGAAGTGATCCACGCCCGTCAGTGCGACGATCCGCGCACGGGGATACGCCGCGCGCAGCTCGGCCGCGGTCCCGAACTGATCGAGCTCCGCGGCCACGATGAACGTACCGTCGGGCACCGGCGGGAGCTGCTCCGGCTGGAACGTCGCCGAACGGAGCGGCACGCCCGCGAGCCCGATCGCGTCGGCCCGGCCACCCTGCGCGAGCCACCGGAGCGTCGTGACCGCGCCGAAGCTGAAACCGGAGAGCGCGAGCGGCATGCCGGGTACCTGCGTGCGCGCGTATGCGATCGCGAGGTCCAGGTCCTCGATCTCCGCGAGGCCACCGGTCCACCGGCCGGCGCTCAGGCCGACACCGCGGAAGTTGAATCGCAGCGCGTACAGGCCCGCGCTCGCGATCGCGCGAGCGATGCCGGCGACCAGCGGGTTGCGCATGGTCCCGCCGTGGGTCGGTAACGGATGGCTGACCACGGCGATCCCGCGTGGATCACCGTCAGGGATGCGCAGTGTGGCCTCGAGACGATCGGCGATGCGCCGGGGCTCTTCCCTCATCGTCGGGTCATCACTCTCAAGAGGGTGGAGTGTCGCAGGTCGAGTGTCACAATGCGCGACGGTGCGTGGGATCCGCCCACTCGGGCGTGCGCTGTTGTTCATGATGTTGCTCGCGGCCTGCTCCAGCGGTCGCGCCAGCGCCGGCGACGTGATGCGCCTCGCCGGCGCACCCGCCCTGGTCGACACCGTCATCCAATCCGGTCTCTCCGTCCCCTGGGATATCGCGTTCGCGCCCGACGGCCGGATGTTCATGACCGAGCGGATGGGCAACATCGTGATCTTCGAGAGCGCGAAGCCGAACGCGAAACGCATCGGCTTCATGAAGGTCCCCGATGTCCATGCGATGGGCGAAGCCGGTCTCATGGGCATCGCGCTCGACCCGAGCTTCGCGGCGAACGGATTCCTCTACGTGTGCGCGTCGCGCATGGACAACGGCGACTGGCGGAATCAGATCCTTCGCTACCGGGCGGGCACAGACTCGATGACCTTCGACAGCTATGTACTGCGCAACGGTCCGCTCGCCGCCGCGATCCACGACGGTTGCCGTCTCGCCTTTGGCCCCGATGGCAAGCTGTGGGCGACGATGGGTGAGAACGGGGACGGTCGCCTCGCGCAGGACCCAAGCTCGCTGAACGGCAAGGTCCTGCGCATGAACGTCGACGGGGGAGTGCCGGATGACAACCCGATCCTTCCGGGCGCCGGAAGTCGGACGTACGCGTACTCGATGGGCCATCGCAACCCCCAGGGCCTCGCGTTCGCTCGCGATGGCGGCGTCGTGCTCGAGATCGAGACCGGCGCCACCGCGAACGACGAGATCAACGTCCTGTCGCCGGGGAAGAATTACGGGTGGCCGGACCAGGAGGGCAAGGGCGGGATGGCCCGGGGCTTCACGGACCCGGTGTGGACGTCCGGCAGCACGACCTACGCGATGAGCGGCGCCACGTTCGTGGCCGGCGACGCGTGGGGCCAGTGGTCCGGTTCGTTGTTCATCGCGACGCTGAAGGAGCAGGACCTGCGGCGGTTCACTGTCTCGGGCACGACCGTCGCACAGAAAGAGACGCTCTACGACCAGAAGTACGGGCGGCTTCGGTCGGTGGTGCAGGGTCCTGATGGCGCGCTGTACGTGACCACGAGCAACGGCTCGGGCGATCGGATCATCCGCATCGCGCCGCAATGACCGCGTTTACCGAACGTTGACCGCAGGTGGTCCCTCGCGTGCGCATCGTTCCTGACGCGTTGGACGATCAGCAGGCCGCGCGGGCCGAGGCGCACGTGGCCCAGACGGCGTACCGCAGGCGCGTGCGCTCTTCGAGCCTCGCCATCGTGTTCGGGCTGGCGGCCGTGCTCGCCCTGACCGCGGTCCTCCCGACGACGCACGCCGCCGATCGCGCGGGACTGCTCGTCACCGCCGGCCTGATCGTCGTCGCCGGCGTCCTCTGGTTCGGGTTCGTCCCGCAACGCACGTTCCCGCGCGGACGCATCTTCGTCGCCGCGTCGATCGCGCAGGGCGTGATGGTCGTCATGCTCGGGATCACCAGCGGCTCGGCGTCGGTGTACTTCCCCTATTACCTGCTGCCGGTGCTGGTGATGATCCTGTCCGGCAGCTGGCGCCAGACCGTCGTGGTGGGAACACTCGCGGCCGCCGGGATGATCGGCCTCGCGGTCGCAGGCCCGTTCTCGGACCTCGAACGGGACGTCACCGTCACCCGCCTGCTGGAGATCGCGACGATCACCTTCTTCTCGGCGGCGACGGCATTGGCCACCGGCGAGACCCGTCGGACGCTCGCGGCTCGGACCGAGATCCTCGTGACCGAGCGCGACGACGCGTTCCAGATGGCGGTCACCGACGAGCTGACCGGCCTGTACAACCGCCACTACATGGGTGACGAGCTGCGGCGGATGAGCGCCCACTCGGCGCGGCGCGACCGGCCCTTCGCGATCATCTCGTTCGACGTCGACGGCCTGAAAGCGGTGAACGACTCACGCGGGCACCAGGCCGGGGATGCGCTGCTCCGCGGCGTCGCCGATTCGCTGCGGTCCGTGTTGCGCAGCGAGGACATCGCGGTGCGCACCGGCGGCGACGAGTTCGTCGTGCTCCTGCCGGACGCCGATCGTGGCGAAGCCGTGAAGGTCGCCTATCGCATCCGGCAGCGGATCGCGGCGCTCGGCGACCACGGCGCCGGTGGTCTCAGCAGCGGGATCGGCGTCTGGCGCCGGGGCACCGATCCGGACGAGATCCTCCGTGACGCTGACGAGGAGCTCTACCGGGCAAAGGGGGCGCGCGCGCGCAACGAGGCAGGTTAGCCCGCGCGACCGAACCGGCCGTCCCGATCGACCACCGCCCCCGAGAAGACGAGCGCGAGGAGCCGCGCTCTGAGCGCGCTCCGATCGATGCGCGTCCTTCGGGCGAGCTCATCGAGATCGAGCGGCCCCGCCGCGAGCGCGTCGAGCAACGGATCCGCTTTCGCGACCCTGGGCGTGGCGCCGAGACCGATGATCCGCGCGACCTCGTCCGGCCCAAGGCAGGCGCGCGCCGCGCCGGACGCGATGAGCTCGTTCGTGCCCTCGGAGGTCCGCGCACCGAGCGGCCCGGGGACCGCGAACAGCGGACGGCCGAGCCGGACGGCGTCGGCCGCGGTGATCAGCGCGCCGGAGCCGATGGGCGCCTCGGCGACGATGACGGCGCGCGACAGCGCCGCGATCACGGCGTTGCGCTTCGCGAACATCCACCCCTGAGCAGGCACGATCGGCGGGTACGGAGACACGAGCGCGCCGTGCGCGCGAAGCGCGGCGGCGAGGCGCCGCCGACGGCCGCGCGCGTTCGCCAGGAACGAGGTGATCCCTTCGCCGAGGACGGCGACGCTCGAGCCGCCGGCGTCGATCGCCGCGCC
>DATCOR010000235.1:0-3998 GCA_036564585.1 Candidatus Limnocylindria bacterium
CGTGAGCCCCGCGTACACCTCGGGCTTCAGCACGCCGATGAACGGCAGGTTGCGGTAGCGCTCGGCGAAGTCGAGGCCGTAGCCGACCACGAACTTGTCCGGGATCTCGAAGCCCTTGTAGTCGACCTGGATCGGCACGACACGGCGCGCCGGCTTGTCCAGCAGGGCGCACAGTCCGAGCGACGACGGGTGCTGGCCGCGCAGATGCTCGATCACGTAGCTCAGCGTGTGACCCGTGTCGAGGATGTCCTCGACGACGAGCACGTTGCGACCCTCGATCGGCTTGGCCAGGTCCTTCAAGATGCGGACGACGCCGCTCGAGCTCGTTCCGGCTCCGTACGAGGAGACCTCCAGGAAATCGAGCGAGCAGTAGATCGGGATCTCGCGCATGAGGTCGGCGAGGAATGGGAGCGCGCCCTTGAGGATGCTGACGAGCACCAGATCCCGGCCGGCGTAGTCGTTCGCGATGCGCGCGCCCAGCGCGCGGACCTTCTGCTTGATGGTGTCGGCGTCGAGGAGGATCTCGGCGATGTCATCGGCAGGACCCTTCACGGCGGTCGTCATCAGACCGCCATTGTCGCACCTAGCGGCCGGAGACCTTCTCGAACAATCCGTGGACGTCGCCGACGTAATCGCGCAGCAGCTCGTGGGCCTCGAGCACGTCGTCCACGTGAATGCGCTCCTCGCCGTCGTCCAGCGCGTACGTCGCGCTTGCGATGGCGGGCGGCGCGTCGGTCACGCGCTTCACGATCACGACGCCGAGCCCCTGCGTGCCGCACGTCTCGCAGGTGCAGCGCACGAACCAGTACTCATCGCGGTTGCCGACGACCGCGATCGAATCGCGGCCATACACCGCGCCGCAGTTCGCGCAGCGGACGGTGCCGAACACGCCGTCAAGCCACTCGTTCACAAGCAGGCGTGAATGCATAGCCGCTGCCATGAACTGGAGCATGTCCGTTACGTGATCGTTATCTGCGGCGGTAGAGGTACAGCGCCGCGCCACCCAACACCAGAGCCAGCGCGAGCGCACCCGCCGCAAGGATCGGTCCCGGACCGCTGCCCAGGTCAGGGCCTGTTCCCGCGACGGGGCTCGGGCTCGCGAGCGCAATGCCCGTCGGCGCCACGATCGGGGTCCCGGTCGCGGTCGCCGCGGGTGATGGCGTCGCCAATGGCGATGGGCTCGGGCTCGGCGACGGGGTGGGCGCGGGGCTCGGACTCGCCGTCGGCGGAGCGGTCGGTGGCACCGTTGGCGGTGCGGTCGGGGGCGGAGTGGGCCGCGGCGTCGACGGAGCCGGCGTGGGACCGAGTACGACGATCGTGCCGGTCATGAATGTGTGGATCGAGCAGTGGTACGCGTAGGTGCCTGCGACGGCGAACGGGATCGTCGCGCTACCGTTCGCCGCGAGCGGCTTGTCGAACGCGCCGTTGTTCGCCGTGACGGTGTGCGCGACCGGATCCTGGCTTGTCCAGGTGACGCTGTCGCCGAGTTTGATCGTCGTGGGCTGTGGCCCGAATGACAAGTTCTTCACGACCACCGTCTGGGTCGCTGCCAACGCCGCACTTGGCATCAGGGCGCAGATGGCGATGAGGAACGCGGCGACGCGGAGCGTGCGACTCAGACGCATACGATAGCCCGCATGTCCGCGGTCGCCGGTCGCGAGTTCCGATCGCTCGCGGCGCGCGCCGCAAGCATCGGCCTCCAGCTGTCGAGCGCCCAGGTCGCGGTGTGCGAGCGATATGCGGCGGCACTCATCGAACGGAATACGACCGTGAACCTCACAGCGATCACAGCGATCGACGACATCGCGACCAAGCATTTCCTCGATTCGTTCACCGCGTGCGCGGTGCGCGCTTGGACCGGCCGCGAGCGCATCGTCGATGTGGGGAGCGGCGCCGGCTTTCCCGGCCTCGCACTGCGCATCGCGATGCCGAACACGAAGGTGACCTGCATCGAGTCGGTGGGGAAGAAGTCACATTTCCTCGACGAGACGAAGGCACTCCTCGGGCTGAACGACGTCGAGGTCCGGAACGAGCGTGCCGAGACCCTCGCGCACTCGGCCGACCGTCGCGCCGCGTACGACGTGGGGACCGCCCGCGCCGTGGGCACGCTCGCAGCCTGCGCGGAGTACCTCCTGCCGTTCATCCGCATCGGCGGCGACGCCATCGTGTGGAAGGGAAAGGTGGACGCCGAGCTCGCCGCCGCGCGCAAGGCACTCGCGTCGCTCGGCGGGGAGATCGCGGCCATCGTGTCCACGATCCAGCTCGGCGTCGCCGACGTGCTGCCGGGTCGCAACCTCGTCGTCATGCGCAAGGTGCGCGCGTCGCCGGAGCGGTACCCGAGAGCGTCGGCCGAGGCGCGCCGCCGCCCGTGGTGATCGTGCCGTCGATCGACGTCCGCAGCGGGCGCGTGAGATTTCGCTCCGGCACGGAGCTCGAGGTGGAGCCACGCGAGCTTGCCTCCGCGTTCGTCGCCGACGGCGCCGACGAGCTGCACCTGGTCGACCTCGACGGAGCCGAGCGCGGTGACTACCTCAACCTGCCGCTCCTCACCGAGATCGCGTGCGCGAGCGGCATCCCCTGCCGGTTCGCCGGTGGGCTCGCGAGCCTCGAGCGCGCCAGGGAGGTCCTGAACGCCGGCTTCGCCGGAGTCCTGTTCTCCTCGGCGGTCTTCGGAGACGACGCGTTGCTGCGCGAGATCGCGACGATCGCCGATCGGGCCATCGTCGAGATCGAATCGAAGGGCGGTGTGCTGGCTCCGCGCGGAGGTGGCGAGGAGCTCGTCGCGCGGGCCGTCGGGCGCGACAGCGTCGACGCGGCCACCGCCGCGGTCGATGCCGGCATCCGGGCGCTCTACGTCGTCGATCTCACGACGGAGGGCGGCTTCGGCGGTCCGCCGATCGTGCTGCTGCAGCAGATCCGCGAGGCCCTCGGACCGCGAGCAACGGCGGTCGCGCTGCACACCGGAGGCGGCGTGCGCGATCTCGCGGACGTCACGGCGCTCGCCCGGTTCGGCGCGGCGTCGGTCGTCCTCGGCCGCGCGCTCGCGGCCCGGCGCTTCACCGTCGCCGAGGCGAAGGCGGCCGCGGCATGATCGTGGCGCTCCTGTCCGATATCCATGCGAACGTCGTCGCCCTCGAGGCCGTCCTGCGCGATCTGCCCGACGTGTCCGAGATCTGGGTGATGGGCGACACGGTCGGCTACGGACCCGATCCGGCGCCGACGCTCGCGCTGCTCCGCGAGCGGCGCGCGACCCTCATCGCCGGGAATCACGACCGGGCGGTCGCTACCGGTGAGGGACTCGAGCTCTTCAACGCTGCTGCGCGCACGGCCGCCGAACGCCATCGCGCGTGGCTTGGCGGGGCGGACCGCGACTTCCTGGCGGCCCTTCCCGTGACCCTCGAGCCAGCGGCCGGCTACGCGATCTGCCACGGCAGTCCGCGCGATCCGCTCTGGGAGTACATCTTCGACGCGCGCACGGCCGCCTACGCCATGGCCGGGTTCGCCGCGCCCCGGTGCTGCGTCGGTCACACCCACGTGCCCGCGCGGTTCCCCGTCGGCGACACGAAGGTCATGATCAATCCCGGCAGCGTCGGCCAGCCTCGGGACGGCGACCCGCGGGCGTCGTACGCCGTGCTCGACACAGAGCGTGCGACCGTCGACTTCCATCGCGTCGCGTACGACATTCCCGAGACGCAAAAACGGATGCGCGCGCTCAAGCTGCCGGACATGCTCGCCGACCGATTGGCGTTCGGCCTGTGAGCGAGATCGCGTTCCGAGAAGAGCTCGGTACGAGACCCGGTGATGCGCCGCTCGAGTACGAGCTGCCGCGCGGCGGCCGCGTGCGCCTCACCGTCCGCCTCGGGGAACGCCGCACCGGCGGGTACGGCATCCGCGTGCGGCGGATCACCCGAGATGGCCCGGCGCTCACCATGCGCTGCGAGATCACGTCCCCACGCGATGGCGCGGTCGTCACGCAGGCGCTTACGTATCCCGCGCAG
>DATCOR010000237.1:0-1870 GCA_036564585.1 Candidatus Limnocylindria bacterium
GAGCTCAAGAGCTCCTTGCCGGTTCCGCTCTTCACGATGGACCCGGTCTCGAGCACGTACGCGCGATGCGCGACCTCGAGCGCCTTCGTCGCGTTCTGCTCGACGAGGAGGATCGGGATGCCCTGGGCGTTGATCTCACGCACGATCTGGAAGATCGTCTCGACCAGGATCGGCGCGAGGCCGAGCGAGGGCTCGTCGAGCATGAGCAGCTTCGGCTTCGACATGAGCGCCCGGCCGATCGCGAGCATCTGCTGCTCACCGCCCGACAGCGTGCCGGCCAGCTGCGTCGTGCGCTCCTTGAGCCGGGGGAAGAGCTCGAATACGCGGTCCATGTCCTTCTGCACGCCGTCCCGGTCCTTGCGGAGGAACGCGCCCATGCGGAGGTTGTCGATGACCTGCATCCGCGCGAACAGCCGGCGACCCTCGGGCGATTGGCAGATGCCGAGGCCCACGATGTCGTGCGCGGCCATCCGGCTGATGTCCTTCCCGTTGAAAGTGATCGAGCCGCTCGGCGGGTGCATGAGCCCCGAGATGGTGCGCAGCGTGGTCGTTTTGCCGGCGCCGTTGCTGCCGATGAGCGCCACGACCTCGCCCTGGTCCACGTTGATCGTCACGCCACGCAGGGCGCGGACGCGCCCGTACAGCGCGTCGACGCCCTTCAGCTCGAGGAGCGCCATCAGGCGCCCTTCCCGAGATACGCCTCGATGACCCGCTGGTCTTTGCGGATCACTTCAGGCGGACCGAGGGCGATGAGCTCGCCGTGGTCCAGTACGGCGATGTTCCGCGAGATGCCCATGACCACCTTCATGTCGTGCTCGATGAGGAACACGGTGATCCCCTCGGCGAGGATCTTGTCCACCAGGCGCATGAGCTCGACCTTCTCCTGGGGCGTGAAGCCGGCGGCCGGCTCGTCGAGGAGGAGCAGATGCGGCCGCGTCGCGAGCGCCCGCGCGATCTCGAGCCGGCGCTGCTGGCCGTACGCGAGGTTGCGCGCGTAGTTCTCGGCGTGCTTGCTGATCCCGACGAACTCGAGGAGCTCCGCCGCCCGCTCGGTGATGGCGACCTCCTCCCGCCGCTCGTGCGGCGTCTTGAACAGCGAGTCCCAGAGCTTGCTGTTGGTCCGGCAGTGCTGGCCCACCCTGACGTTGTCGAGCGCGCTCATGTACTCGAACAGCCGGATGTTCTGGAACGTCCGGGCGATGCCCAGAGCCGCGGCTTGGTGCGGCTTCGCACTTGCGATATCGCGGCCCTCGAAGACCACCCGCCCCTCGCTCGGCGGGAAGATGCCGGTGATGGAGTTGAATAGCGTGGTCTTGCCCGCGCCGTTCGGGCCGATGAGCGCGAATACCTCGCCGCGCTTCACATCGAAGGACACGTCGTCCACGGCGACGAGGCCGCCGAACCGCTTCGTCACGTGCTCGATCTTCAGGATGTAGTCCTGCGCCGTCGGAGCGGGGACCGGTGCGGCCGTCGCGACCGTCATGCCGTCGGCTCCGCGTTCACGTCCTCGAGGGTCTGGTCCTCGGGGCCGCCCTTCTTCAGCTCCTGCTGGCGGACGCGGCTCGGGATGAGACCCTGCGGCCGCAGCAGCATCGTGAGCACGAGGATGACCCCGAAGAACAGGAACTTGAGCCGCTGGACCTCCTGGCCGATCCCCGGCCAATCGCCGTTCGTCGGCACAAGCCCGCCGAGGCCAAGCTGGGTCGCCCAGTCCTCGGCGAGCGGCGGAAGCGCCGGCAGGAACAGGAACGTGATCCAGTAGATGAGCAGCGAGCCGATGATCACGCCCGGGATGTTGCCCATCCCGCCGAGCACGATCATCACGAGGATCGTGATCGACACCGTGAAGCCGAAGTTCTCGGGGCTCACG
>DATCOR010000238.1:0-6144 GCA_036564585.1 Candidatus Limnocylindria bacterium
CACGATCCAGATCGTCGGCACGACGACGCCGGCGAGACCCTTGTCCATGTGGAGCAGCAGCTCCTGCAGGTTGAGCAGGTACCACGGAGCCTTGGACGGGTTCGGCGTGCAGTCCGGCGTGCTGTGGTCCTGGAGCGGCGCGTTGAACGCGGCCGAGATGATGAACAGGCCGATGAACCAGAGCATCGCGGCGATGAATTCGATCACCAGCAGGTGCGGCCAGACCATCGCGGTGTCCTCGACGCGCTTGTCCACCCGGACCACGGAGTCCTGGCGGACGAACGCGAGGAGCCGGAGGCGCTTCTCCTGGCCGGCGAACGGCTGTGGCCCGCGCGGAGTGGTCATTTCCTAAAGAGGCCCGGAGATGCCGCCATCTTTGCGGATCCGCCAGAAATGGATGGCGATCAGGAAGCCCGCGGTCAGAGGCAACGCGACAACATGGAGCACGTAGAACCGTAAGAGCGCGTTCGCGCCGAGCTGGTAGCCGCCGAACAGCACGAATGCGACCTCGTTGCCGATGATCGGTGCGGCCTGGGCGATGTTGTAGCCCACGGTGACGGCCCAGAACGACAGCTGGTCCCACGGGAGGAGATAGCCGGTGTAGCTCAGCAGGATCGTGAGCACGAAGAGGAGCGTGCCGACGACCCAGTTGAACTCGCGCGGCGGCTTGTACGAGCCGGTGTAGAAGACCCGGATCATGTGCAGGAACACGGTGATGACCATGCCGTGCGCGGCCCACCGGTGCATGTTGCGGAGGATCTGCCCGAACACCACGACCGTCTCGAGGTCCTTGATGTCCGTGTACGCGAGGTCGGTGCTCGGGTGGTAATAGAACATCAGCAGCGTCCCCGTCAGGGTCAGGACGAGGAACAGGAAGAACGACAGCCCGCCCATGCACCACGTGTATGGGATCGCGAGCGCGTGACGGCGCACCTTGACCGGATGCAGGTGCAGGAAGACGTTCGTGAAGACCGCGAGCGACTGGTTCTTGCGCGAGTCCGGGTAGCCGTGACGGAACAGCGACTTCCAGATGGGGCCGGTCTTGACCCGGCGCCACATCTCGGCCGGCAGCTCGAGCATCTAGTGGATGTGCGCTGCTTCGCGAGGTTCCACAGCAGTGCCCTTTCCGTTGGTGTGGGGATGCCCGTTGCCATTGCCGTTGCCAACCTGCTTGTACCCGGCCGCGACGACGGGATCGTACATGGGAAGCGGCCGGATCGACTTGCCGCTTCCGACGGTGAGGTCGAGGTGGATCTCGTCGTCGATCGATTCCTTCGGCAGCACCCGTCCGACCGATGGCGTGACGGCGCCGTAGCGGTTCATCGTGATCGCGTCGGTGGGGCAGCGGATGACGCAGAGGGCGCAGCGGATGCAGGCGGTCTCGTCCAGGAAGAACGCGACGCCCTTCTCCCATTTCTTCGCCTCGCCGACACCCGGGATCGAGCCGTCGTCGACGATGTCGGCCATGTCGACGAGATGGATGACGTCCATCGGGCACACGTCGACGCAGCCGCCGCAGATGATGCAGAGCTCGCCGACGATCTCGATATTGAAGTTGCATTTGAGGCAGCGGTCCGACTCCGCGACGGCCTGGGCCGTTTCGTAGCCGCGGTTCACCTCGAGGAACAGGCCGCGCCGCTCGCCCTTCGCGAGCTTCGGCATCTCCTGGCGCGGGATCCGGTCGTAGTCGACCGACATGTTGTGGTAGATCCGCGCGCGCTCGCCCTGTCCGGCGATCTGGCCGAGGTTGTCGGGCGTGCTCGAGCGCCGCAGGGTCACGATCTCGTGGTACTCGGGGACGTTCACCGACGCGGCGATCGGGTCGAGGTAGCGCGCGATCTGCTGCGCCGCCGAGCGGCCCTCGGCCACGGCCTCGATGATCGTCGTGGGGCCGGTGCGATAGTCGCCGGCGATGAAGATGGACTCGATCGCCGTCTGGAACGTCTCGGGGTCGACCTTCACGTCGCGCCAGCGCTTCACCCGGAACGGCTCGAAGTCGTTCATGAACGTCCGGTCGGGCGCCTGGCCGAGCGCCAAAAGGACGGTCTCGCACGGGATCTCGAACTCGGAGCCCTCGATCGGCTCGGGCGCGCGCCGCCCGCTAGCGTCGGGCGCTCCCAGACGGTTGCGGACGAACTTCACGCCGCGGACGTGGCCGCTCGCGTCGGCGAGGACCTCGACCGGCGAGGCGAGGTAGACGAACTCCATCCCTTCGCGGGCGGTCTCGCCGAGCTCCTCCTCGTCCACGACCATCTCGTCGCGGCTACGCCGGTAGACGATGTAGATCTCCTCGGCCCCCAGCCGCCATGAGGTGGACGAGCAGTCCATCGCGGTGTAGCCACCGCCGAGCACCACGACGCGCTTCCCCACCTCGACCGGGCGACCCCGGTAGGCGCGCTCCAGGAACACGATCCCGGCCATGACGCCCAGGCTGTCCTCGCCCGGGATCCCGATGTAGGTCGGCTCGAAGCAGCCCGCGGTCACGAGGACCGCGTCGAACTGCTCGGTGAGCGCTCGCAGCTTGATGTCGCGGCCGACGTAGGTGGACATCTTGAGCTCGACGTTCTCGTTCACGATGCCGGCGATGTCGCGGTCGATGACCTCGCGCGGCAGGCGGAACGGCGGAACGCCCGCGAGGGTCGTGCCGCCGGCCTGGTCGAGCGCGTCGTAGACGGTCACGCCGAAGCCAAGCTTCGCGAGGTCGCTCGCCGCGGACAGGCCGGAGCAGCCGGCGCCGACGATCGCGACCTTCTTCGCCGGCGGCCCGTAGATCGGCGGCGCCGGCTGGCGGTACGGCTGCCCGTCGACCGTGACGTTGTCGTGGGTCCAGTCGGAGAGGAACTTCTTGACGTACCGGATCGAGAGCGGCTTATCGACCTCTTTGCGCCGGCAGGCCGTCTCGCAGGGGGCCGCGCAGACGCTGCCGCAGATGCTGGCCATGGGATTCGGGTCGAGGGCGAGCTCCCAGGCCTTCTCGAACTCGCCGGCCGCCGCCAGATTCAGATATCCGCGGCAATTCGTGCGAACCGGGCAGGCTTCCTGGCAGGGAATGTTGTCCTGATACCAGGCGGGACCGACTTCCACCACCTGGTACAGCTCTCTCACGCCATAGTCATGCTACGGATGCGTAGTGGAGTGTCAAAAGACCTGCCGGTCATCGAGCGCAAGACGCTGTTCGATGGGTCGGTGCAGGTATTCCCGTGCCATGCGCTGCTCATCGAGCCCGGGACGCACGCGGTCATCCGCTACGACCTCGACCGCGACTGGCACGTCGGCGGCATGGTGTTCCCGAAGGGCGGCTACACCGCCGGTCACTTCTGGATCGATCGGCCATACAACGTCTACCACTGGTTCGAGGGCCACCGCACCCTCGCGTACTACTTCAACGTCGGCATCGTCGACGACATCAGCGAGGCCCAGGTCGCGTGGCGCGATCTCATCATCGACGTGCTCGTGAAGCCCGACGGCGCGATGGACATCCTCGATGAGGACGAGGTCCCGCCGGACCTGCCGGCCGAGCACCGGCGCACGATCGCGCAGGCGCTCGAGCAGATCGTCACCAACCCGAAGCGTTTGGTGAAGGAGATCGAGCGGGAGTCTCGCGACCTCCTTTAGCGTTCGCGCATGTCCTCGTTCATCACGGGCCTCATTGCCGGATTCGCGATCGCCATGCCGCCGGGCGCGGTCACCTCGCTCATCGTGCGGATCGGGCTGCAGCGCGGCTTCCGGTCGGCGCTCGCGGCCGGTTGGGGCACGGCCACCGTCGATGGCGTCTATTGCGTGGTCGCGGTCCTCGCCGGCGCGGCGATCGTGCCGCTGCTCGGCGCGATCGACCCGCCGCTGCGCGTCGTGACCGGCCTCGTGCTCGTCGGGCTCGGGCTGCGCGGCATCCTCGGCGCGCGCCGTGAAGCGCCGTCGGCCGGCTCGCCCGACGCACGCGACCTCGCCGCGACCTACGTCCGCTTCATCGCGATCACCATGGTGAACCCGGCCACGCTCGCGTATTTCATCGCCGTCGCGCTCGGCTTCGCCGGCTCGGTGCTGAATGACGCGGGCGCGTTCATCGTCGGCGTCTTCGCGGCGTCGCTCACGTGGCACGCGATCCTCGCGGTCCTGAGCGGCTCGCTCCACGGCCGCTTGAGCCCGAATGCGCGGACGGTGCTCGCGGTCGTCGCGAACGGCGTGGTCATCGCACTCGGGGTCCGGATCCTCGCGCAGGTGCTCGCGGGGTAGGAAGGACTACGCGGTGGGGTCGCGCTCCTGCCCCCAACGCCTGCTCACGCGGCCGATCACTTGGGCCTCGTCCATGAGCTTGCGGATCCTTGGTCCAGCCGCTCCCGCATAGCCCTCGCGCACGAGATCCTCGAGCGCCGCGCGGGCTTGCAGTTCCACGTCGGCCACCGGCGCACGGACATCGCGCGCCCACACGGTGAGCATCTCGTCACGCACGGCCAGCGCGAAGGCTGCCTCACGATGTGCGGCGGCGGAGGCCGCCCGCGCCGAATCAGCGCGGATCCGCGCGGCGCGCAAGCCGACGGTGAGCGCGACGACGACCGCGCTCTCGACGACCAATCCGCCCATCGCCACGAGATCCGCGGCCTCGGCGCCGCTGCCGACCGGAGGCAGGAGGAAGAACACGCTTTCGATCACGACGAGACCCGTCGCCAGCACGCCCGGGCCAAGCCCCCCGTACCAGGCCGCGACCGCGACGGCTGCCGGCAGGAGCACGAACGGGTGCTCGGATCCCAGGCCGAAGAAGAGCAGCTTGATCGCCACCGTGAGCAGGACGACCACGACGGCGATCGCGTAGCGCCGGAGGCCGTCGCGGAAGCGCGGGTTCACGCGACGATGCTAGGCCGGACCGACCTCCGGCGGAAGCGCGACGAAGCTCAAGAGAAGACCGACCGCGCCGCACAGGATCACCGAGCCCGACAGGAAGTTTCCGGACCATCCGAACCCGTAGCGCACGCCGATCACCGCGAAGTACAGCGCGAAGTAGGTCATCGGCAGGAGCGCGACGAGCGCCCCGAGTGCGAGCGGGCGCGCGGCGGAGGGACGCAAACGCCACAGGAGGACGTCGCCGACGATCCCGGCGCCGATGGCGACCGCGCTGAATGCGAGCTGCGCGTCGAGCGGCGTGTTGCGGTTGGTCATGAGGATCATCGCGACGCCGTCGAGCCCAAGGATGATCGTGATCGCGCCGACCGGCAGCGTGGTCCGCCGCAAGACGACGAGCAGCAGGCCAGCGATGAAGCCGGAGAACAGGAACATCCCGAGCAGGCCGCGGAAGATCCGATCGCTGCTCGTGCCGTTGCCGGCGGCGCCGAGGAAGTTCGAGTACGGGCCGCTGTACATCGTGAAGAACGTGAGGAGCAGGAAGATCGCGAGGACCGACGCGACCATCGGGAGCCGCTGCGCGAGCGACGCGGCGTGGTCGCGGCGGCCGGCGTCAGCAAGGAACGGCCCGCTCACGATGAGGAACAAGCCGAGCCCGAGCATCAGGTGGCTCGGGCTAAGCAGCGCGTCATTGCCGAGCTCGACGCCGAACGCGGTGTGCCACGCCATGTCGAAGAGCCCGCCCAGGCCGAAGACGACGATGCCTGCGGCCGCGGCTCGATAGCCGCGGGGGATCGCGTCGCGCCAGCTCGCCGCGGTCGGCCGGCGCAGAGCGATCGCGCCGAGGAGCAGCGCAGCGCATGCCGCGTAGCCCGAGTAGAAGATCGCGTGCCACACGGTCCAGAAGCTGTCCGGCAGGGCATTGTTGTGGGCCCAGCCGTCGGCGAAGAGCCCGCCGACCAGCCACGCGATGGCCGCCTGGACCAGCCAGTCGAATCGCTTCCCGGCGTCGGCCGTGACCGGACGCGCGGTGGACCCGGCGATGGATCGGCTGCTCACTCCTCCTTATATATAGCCGGACCGCGGTCCGCGTTGCCCGGCGCGCCTACTCGACCGGGCGGAGCGCAAGCGCGACCTGACGGGCGAGGTCCTCGGTCGGCGCGGTGACGCTGTACACGATCGCTCCCGACCGCATGAGGATCTGCGCGCCCCACGCGTCGCGATAGAGCTTCCCCGCCCCGGCCGCGGTCACGACGTCCACGCCATCCGGACGGTCGATCGTGGTGGCCACCGCGAGCAGGTTCGCGA
>DATCOR010000061.1:0-1835 GCA_036564585.1 Candidatus Limnocylindria bacterium
GCGCGCGCGCCCCCGATGGCGCGATCCTCGGCGACCCGTTCCCGATCGTGACGCCCGCGGCCGGCGGGTTCATCGCGGTGACCGATCGGGCTGAGCTGTTCATCGCGACGACGAGCGCCGGTAAGACCGACGTCGAGGTGCTGCGGCTCGGCGAGCGCGCGATCCGCGGCGTCATCTCGGTCCCTGGCGCGGCCCAGGATCTCGCGATGGACCCGAAGGGCGACCGCGGCGCGGTCATCACCGATCAGGGCACGTACCGCTTCGCGCCGCACGACGCCAACCCGACCGCGACGCTGCAGAAGGTCGGCCCACCGGTGCGCGACGTGTCGTTCGGCGCGGACGGCACCTTCTATCAGCTCGACAAGGACAAGGTCATCGCCACCGGTCCCGACGGCGCGCAGCGCTGGCAGGCCGCGCTCACCGACGGCCGGAAGCTCGTCGTGGGCCTGCGGACCCTCGTGTGGGACGGCGCCGACGTCGTGTGGGCCATCGCCGCGGACGGGACGGCCGACGCGCTGGGCGTCGATGGCCAGGTCCAGGACCTGACGGTCTCCGCGGACGGAAAGCGCGCGGGTGTGGTGCTCGATGGCGAACGGGCTCTAGTCTTCGATCTGCAATGACGGTGGAACGGCTCGACAGCTTCGTTCCCGTCGAGACCGCTCCGCTACCGAGACCACTCCACCGGTTCGGCACGGCGTTCCCGCTGGTCGTCGCCGAGGCGTACACGAACGCGTACACCGCCGAGCGGGCCATCGTTCTCGATCCGCTCGCGTACCCGTTCTCGGCCGCTGACGCCGCGCAGCGCCGCGACCGAGTCGGCATCGCGCGCTCGACCTCGGCTATCGGTGCGTGGGCCCGCGGCGTGATCGCCCAGACACCGTCGCTCGCCGACGTGACCACGGCCCTCGAGGCCGTCGCGGACAGCACCCTCGCGGGCGCGGCGCATCGCGTCGTGATGCGCGACCTCTACGGCTCGCACTGCGGGACCTGCCGCGGGCCGGTGGTCGTGGAAGCGTTCCTCTGGGAGCGCGACGCGCCGGCGCCGACGAAGAAGGCGTTCCGCTGCACGATCTGCGCGCGCGAGGGCCGGGCCTTGCTCATCGAGCCGACCGCCGAGGAGGACGACGCGCGGGCCCGCAAGGTCGAGGGCGACGGGCTCGCGTACTGGCAGTTCGTCGAGCGCTTCGGCGCGACGGAGGAGCGGCGGGTGCTCGCGCAGAGCATCGCGGCGCTCTACACGCCGCGGAACCTCGCGGCGCTCATGGGCACGCTCCGCGCGATCGAGACGGCGCTCGCGGACGGCCCGGCCAAGGCGTTCCTCCGGCTGTGCCTGCTCGAGGTCATCGTCTCCGGCAGCCGGCTGAACGCGGTCGCCGGGCACGGCGCGCCGCTCCGCATCGAGAAGGGCCGCGCCCGCCGCGGGCAGGCCGCGCAGTCCCGCGAGGTGAACGTGTGGCTCGAGTTCGAGCGCACCGCGCGCGAGCTCGCCGCGTGGCTGACCGCGAACCCGCCGGCGCGCTCGGCGCCCGCGCTCAAGGGGCTGGCCGAGCTCGTCCTCGTGCAGGCGCCGATCGACGATCCGCTCGGCGGGTGGGCCTACGTCGCCTCAGTGGTGCTCGCCGGCGCGCAGGAGGATCCGAGCGCCGACGCGGATGGCCGGCTCGCGGGCCGCGAGCGGCTGCTCCGCACGCTGCGCACCGCGCTCCTCGACGCGCATCGCGGCTCCAAGGGGGGCGCGCCGTGCGTGGTCTACCTGCCGCATGCGGATGGCGCGACTGTCGCGGCGTGCGCCCTCGCAGGCGCCGGCTCGGGGTATCGCTTGCGCGGGATCCTCT
>DATCOR010000239.1:0-3595 GCA_036564585.1 Candidatus Limnocylindria bacterium
CGTCGGGCATGAAAAGAGGCCGGTCGCGCTCCGTGCGCACCAGCCTCCGACGTCGATATCGAAGCCCTGCTGCGGTCAGCGCTCCGCGGCGGAGTGCCCTCTCCGTCGCGACAGCCCGCGTCCTTCCGGAACGCGGACCAGCTGACGATCCCGAGTCGGATCGCCCTCTCCGGCGGTACACCCCTCGTCACCGTGTCGGCGGAAGCTCGTTCCTCGACGGCGCTGCTGGTGCCCGCACCTCTGGCCGGCATCGCGTATTCAGTTGTGCGCGCAGTCTAGCGAATCGCGGCCGCGGATCGCTAGGGTTTCGGGGCGACGGTGCGGCGGAGGGCCCAGCTCGGCTTCTTCGTGATGTCGTCGAGTCGCACGTGGGTGTACGCGTGGACCGCGAGCTCGTGCGCGGAGCGCTCGGCGCTTGCAGCCAGGAGAGAATTCATGGAGCCTTGCTCGGTGACCGCGAAGCGGACGTCACAACCGCCGTAGCGGCACGGGAACCCTCCGGATCGCATCCGATCACATCCTTCGGGCGACCCTGCACCCGTCAGAGAGGACCGTAACATGCACACCCCCGCATTCCTCCAAACGCGCGTCGAGCGCCTCGAGCGGGCGCGCGATGTGAGCGGGATCATCGCGATCCTCTCCGACCGTCACGAGAAGACCTATGAGCGCGCGCACGCCGCGAAAGCGCTGGCCGACCTCGCCGAGCGGCTCGGCGACGATCGCGCGCGCGCCGTGGGCATCCTGCTCGAAGCCGCGGACGAGCCCAGCGAGGTCCGCAGGTGGGCGCTCCTGGCCCTCGCCGAGCTCCATGAGCCGGCCGCCCTCCCGGCGTTCCGCCGCGCGGCGCAGGACGGCGACTGGATGATCCGGATCTTCGCGGCCCACGGCTTCGATCGGCTCCGGGCCTACGACTCGCTGACCGAGGTGGTGGCGCTGCTCGCCGACCGCGAATCGGGCGTCCGCGAGGCTGCCGCGTCGGCCCTCGCGAGCATCGGGGACGGTCGGGTGCGGCCGCTCCTCGAGCGCGCCGCGGTCGCGGACCCCTATCCGTGGGTCCGTGAGGCCGCGCGCGATGCGCTGACGGTGCTGGGCGGCTGATCCGCCCTACCGGACCGCCGCCGGCAAGGTGAAGTCCGAGTCGGCGACGGTGGTGCTGAAGTCCGTGGCCTCCATCGTGACCGCCGAGCCCGATGCGCTGATCGTCGTCTTCAGCGGCACGCCGCTCGATGAGTAACAGGTGCTCACGTCGCTGAACGCCCCGGCGGCGACGGATTGCACCTTGTAACACTGGGCCTGTTGCCCGGCGATGGACTGGCTGCCGGTGAAGGTCGCGTTGAACTTCGACGGGTCACCCTGCAGCTGCAGCGCGAAGTCGGCCGCCGGGTTCTGGCCGAACGCCGCCTGGCCGGAGGCCTTCTGACAGAAGCCGCTGCCACCGGCGGTCGTGCACACGTAGGTCCCATCGGCGAGCGAGAAGATCGAGAACGAGGCGCCCGGGCCGACGGAGTAGTCGAAGCGCGAGTTCGGCGACTTGTAGTACCAGGTCTGCGTGGACGTGGTGCTCTGTCCGCCTGCCGCGATGGTCCACGTGTACGTCGCCTTGTACGTGGTCGTCTTGCCGGCCTTCAGCACGTCGGCGATGTTCGGACCACCTGGTGCGCTCGTGCTCGCCGCCTGTGTCGAAGCGGCAACGGATCCGGCCGTCGCCGTGGGCGCTTGCGCTGCGGGTGACGCCGCGCCGCCGCACGCGGCCAGCGCGATCGCCGCGCCGGACAAAACGAAAGAAAGTCGCATCATTTGTGGTCCCTCGCCTTCGCAGGAAAGCCTAGCCCATGGCACTTCGTCGACAAGCCGGCGAGGCGGGCCGGCTAGAGCTCCGCGCTCACCTCGCGAGGCGGCACCACGCGCACGAAGTACTCGCGGCCGAGCATCTCGTGAAGCATCGCCTGCGGGAAGAGGTCGGCCTCGATCGGGAATTGGGTGCGATGCGCCGCGATCGCCCGGATCTTCTGGTCAACGTGGGCGGTGACGTCGATCGCGGTCGTCGGCTGCTCCCCCGCCCAGGCGACCAGGCCCGCGGCCTCGCCGTCAGTCAGCGACGCACCGGGACCGCGACCGCCGAACGCGGTCGGCGCGGCCGGCGAGAACACCAGGCAGGTCACCGCGTCGACGGCGATCACATGCGCCGAACGGGGCTGCTCGTAGACGAGCGCGAGCTCGCCGAAGAACTCACCCGGCCCGAGCTCGCGGAGCGTGTGCAGCTCACCGGGCGTGGGCTCGTCCGCGACCCGTGCCGCTCCGGAGACGATCAGGAAGAGGCTCGTGCCGACCTCGCCCTGCTCCACGATGTACGTCCCAGCCGGGAACCACCGGACCTCGATGAAGTCCCCGGCGTAACGCAGCGTCGTCGACTCCTCGGCGAACAGCGACAGCGATCGCACGAACTCGGGGCCGCCGCGGAAGCGCGCCTCCAGCGACACGAGCCACCTGGCGAGCCGGTCGAGCATGAGCAGACGGCTGCGCGCGAAGTGGCTGTGATAGAGCCGCGCGCCGGCGGGCAGACCCGCGCCTTCGAACGCGCGCGTCGTCGCGGCGCTGATGGTCACGTGATCCGGATGGCCGTACGCGCCGTCCTCGCCGAAGGTGATGACGACGTCGGGCCGGAAGTCCCGGATGGCGTCGCCGGCCGCGCGGACCAAAACATCGAAGTCGGCATCCCGGAGTGCGCCGTCCATGTAGTCGAGACAGTCGACGCGCTGGACGCCGAGGATCGCGCACGCGCGCCGCAGCTCCTGTTCCCGCACGGCGCCGAGGATGTGGCGCGTGGCGGCGCTCGCATCGCGGATCTGGCCCGCCTGACCGCGGGTGGCCGAGAGCACCATGGCCTCCGCGCCGCGCGCGGCGTACTTCGCCAGCGTTCCGCCGGCGACGAAGACCTCGTCATCGGGATGGGCGAATACGCCGAGGATCCGTACGCCCGAGGGCACCGCCATCGCGGCGGTACGTTACGCGCCCGGCGGTGGAAGCGGCGCGCGCCTCCCCGAGATGTAGCGGTGCAGAGGCGTCGGCGGGAATCGAACCCGCGATGAGGGTTTTGCAGACCCTTGCCTTGCCACTTGGCGACGACGCCGGGGACTTCGATTTTACCGGGCTAGCACGCCGAGTGCATGCTTACGCGCGCGATGCTCCCGATCGGTGACGACGACAACCCGGTTGCGACGTTCCCGATCGTCAACCTCGTCATCATCGCGATCAACGTCGCGGTCTTCCTCTATCAGCTCGTGAGCCCCGACTTCACCAACGGGTACAGCTGCGTCCCGGTCGAGATCACGACCGGACGCGATCTCATCGGCCAGTTCCAGATCGCGCTGCCGGACGGCACCGCGGCCGTCATCGACGAGGCCCGCGGTCCCTCGCCCATCTGGATCACGCTCTTCACGTCGATGTTCATGCACGGCGGGTGGACCCACATCGGCGGCAACATGCTGTTCCTGTTCATCTTCGGCGACAACGTCGAGAAGGCCTTCGGCCACGTGCGCTATCTCGCGTTCTACCTCGTCTGCGGGCTCGTCGCGTCCCTCGCGCAGGTCTACTC
>DATCOR010000078.1:0-10734 GCA_036564585.1 Candidatus Limnocylindria bacterium
GTCATCGACTCGATCCAGACGATGAGCTCGGACATCATCGGGTCCGCCGCGGGCGGCGTCTCGCAGCTCCGCGAATGCGCTGCGCGGCTCCTCGAGGTGGCGAAGGGCGACGACGTCCCGATCTTCCTCGTCGGCCACGTGACCAAGGAGGGCAACGTCGCAGGACCGCGCGTCCTCGAGCACATCGTCGACGCGGTGCTCTATCTCGAGGGTGAGCGATTCCATTCGTTCCGGATCCTTCGCGGTACGAAAAATCGGTTCGGCTCGACCGACGAGGTCGGCGTGTTCGAGATGGGGGAGAGCGGGCTGCGCGAGGTCATGAACCCCTCGGAGGTCTTCCTCGAGGAGCGCAGCCGCGGCGTCGCGGGAAGCGTGATCGTCCCGACGATCGAGGGGACCCGTCCGCTCCTCGTCGAGGTGCAGGCGCTTGTCACGCCGACGAGCTTCGGTCTTCCGCGCCGGACCGTGAACGGGGTCGACCCGCAACGGATCGCGTTGCTGCTCGCGGTGCTCACGAAGCGCGCCGGGCTGAACAGCGGTTCGCACGACGTGTACGTGAATCTCGTCGGCGGGCTTCGGATCCGCGAGCCCGCCACGGACCTCGGGGTCGCGGTGGCCGTCGCGTCCGCGTTGCGGGACCGCCCGGCGGATCCGCGCACCGTGTTCCTTGGCGAGCTCGGCCTTGGCGGCGAGCTTCGCCGGGTCCAGCGGCTCGCTGCCCGGTTGAAGGAGGCCGAGCGGCTCGGTTTCGAGCGCGCCATCGTCCCCGCGGCGAGCGCGGCGGACCGTGACGGTGCCGGACTCGAGGTGATCGGGGTGCCGACGCTACGGGACGCGCTCACCCGGTCGGGTATTTCGGACGGATGACCCGGCGTATCCTTCCTCGCATGATCGACCTCGCGCGGCACCAGACGTCGGCCGGCGGCCACATCGTCATCGGTCGGGCCTTCGCCTTGCCGCAATTTGAAAGAAAGGAGCGAGCAAAACAGTGGTCCTCATCAGATTCGCCGGAGCGCTGTTCGGTTTCTTCTTCGGTTTCTTCCTTGCCGCGCAGCTGCTCCAAGTCAGTCAGGTCACGCCCCCGAACAATCAAGTTCTTGTCGTCTTTCTTCTCGCGGTGGCGTGCGCGATCCTCGGTTGGCTCGGTGCCCCGTACGCGACGGTCAAGCCCATGGGTTGGGTCGTCGCGCGGATCCGGGACACGGCCGCGGGCGACCTTGCCGCGGGTGTGCTCGGCGGTGGCGTCGGGCTCGTCCTGGCACTCTTCCTCGCGTTCCCGCTGTCCTTCCTTCCCGGTGAGCTAGGCCGGTACGCGCCGCTCGTCGGCGCGCTCGTGCTCAGCGTGCTCGGGGTGTTGGCCGGGACGATCAAACGTGCCGACCTTCAGGGCGCGGTCCGGGACATCCGAGGTGGCCGCAAGGATCGCGGCGCGAGCGAGCGGCTGCTCCTCGATACGTCGGTGATCATCGACGGCCGGATCGCGGACATCGTGCGCGCGGGCTTCATCCGCGGCACGCTCGTGGTGCCGCGCTTCATCCTCGCGGAGCTCCAGTTCTTCGCGGACTCCGGCGACGGCACGCGTCGCGAGCGCGGCCGCCGCGGGCTCGAGATGCTCGCGAAGATGCAGAAGGAATCGACGGTCCGTGTGGAGATCGACGACGAGGATCCGGCCGGCGACGGCGCCGATGGGAAGCTCGTCGCCCTCGCGCGCGAACGCAAGATCCCGATCGTCACCAACGACTACGGCCTCAACCGCGTGGCCGAGCTGCACGGCGTGACCGTCCTCAATGTGAACGATCTCGCGAAGTCGGTCCGCCCGGTCGTTCTCCCCGGCGAGGAGATCCATGTGCGCATCATCCAGGAGGGCAAGGAGGCCGGGCAGGGCGTCGGCTACCTCGAGGACGGCACGATGATCGTCGTCGAGAACGGCGCGCGATCCGTCGGCAACGAGATCCCGGTGACGGTCATGCGCGTCCTGCAGACCGTCGGCGGCCGAATGATCTTCGCGCAGCCACGCGGCGAGGACCTCGCGGCGCGGCGGCCGCGGGCCGTCGGCCACTGATCGGCCGGTGACCGCCGGCCTCGCGATCCTCGCGGCTGGCAGCTCGAGCCGCGCGGGAGTCGACAAGGTGACCGCCGAGCTGGGCGCATCGCCGGTCCTGCTCTGGTCGCTCGCCGCGGCCGCGGCGTCGGGCGCGTTCGCGGAGATCGTCGTGGTCGCACCGCCGGACCGCGTGCCGGCTATCGCCGGCCTCGTCGGATCGCGCGCCCGGGTCATCGCCGGCGGTACCTCGCGGACGGCGTCGAGCTGGGCCGCGCTGGATGCCCTCGGGGCTCACGGGATCATCGCGATCCACGACGCCGCGCGGCCGTTCGCGACGCCGTCGCTGTTCGCGACGGTCGTAGCGGTCGCGACCGAATACGGGAGCGCGGTGCCCGGCCTCGCGGTCGCCGAGACCGTTCGCCGAGCCGACCTGGCCGGGCGGGCCGTCGAGGAGGTCGATCGCACCGGGCTCTGGACGGCGCAGACGCCCCAGGCCTTCCAGCGGCCGCTCCTCGAGCGCGCGCGCGTGGCCGCCGCGGGCAAGAGCTTCACCGACGACGCCGCGGCGGTCATCGCGCTGAACGAGGACGTGCGCCTCGTGCCTGGCGAACGGCGGAATTTCAAGCTCACCTCGACGGAGGACGTCGCGTACGCCCGGGAGCTCGCGGACAAGGGTCTGGTCGCGATCGCCGCGCAGCCCCTGCCGCGATGACGATGCCGCGGAGCGGGATTGGGTACGATATCCACCGTCTCGTGCCCGACCGCCGGCTGGTGCTCGGCGGCGTCAGGATCGATCATCCGACGGGGCTTGCGGGACACTCCGATGGCGACGTCCTCGCCCACGCGATCATGGACGCGCTTCTCGGTGCCACGGCGCTCGGCGATCTCGGGACGCACTTCCCGAGCGACGATCCGGCCTACGCCGGCGCGGACAGCATCGGACTCCTCGAACGGGTCGTGACGCTGGTCCGCTCCAAGGGCTATCGGATCGGCTCGGTAGACGCGTCGGTCATCGCGCAGGCGCCACGGCTCGCACCGCACCTCGCGGCCATGCGCGATCGGCTCTCGCGGGCGCTCGGGATCGAGCTCGCCGCGGTGAGCGTGAAAGCGACGACGAATGACGGGCTCGGCATCGTCGGCGCCGGCGAAGCCATCGCCACACTGGCGACGGTGATCGTGGAGAAGGCCGAGCCCTAGGAGGCTCGGGCTATCGCGATCCAGCTGTTCAATAGCGCCACGCGCACCGTCGAGCCGTTCACGCCCATCACCGCGGGCGAGGTCGGCGTCTACAACTGCGGGCCGACGGTCTACGACTACCAGCACATCGGCAACCTGTACAGCTACCTGACGGCCGACATCGCACGCCGGACGTTCGAGTACTTCGGACTGCGCGTGAAGCAGGTCATGAACATCACGGACGTCGGCCATCTCATCGGCGACGCCGACACCGCGGGGTTGGACAAGATGGCGGTCGGTGCGCGGCGCGAGGGGATCGATCCGCTCGAGATGGCCGAACGCTACACGGCGCAGTTCATGGTCGACCGCCGCAGGCTCAACATCCTGGACCCGCACGTCGTGGCGAAGGCCACGGCGCACATCCCGGAGATGATCGCGCTCATCGAGCTGCTCATCGCCAAGGGCAACGCATACGTGGCCGCCGATGGCGTGTACTTCGACACGAAGACCTTCCCGGGCTACGGCACTCGGCTCAACCCCGAGCCGCCGGACGAGCGGCAGGCGGGCGCGCGCGTCGAGGTCAACCCGAACAAGCACAACGCGTTCGACTTCGCGCTGTGGCGCGCCGCGAAGCCCGGCGACCTGCAGCAGTGGGACTCGCCGTGGGGCCGTGGGAATCCGGGATGGCACATCGAGTGCTCGGCCATGTCAATGCAGTACCTCGGCGAAACGTTCGACCTCCACTCCGGCGGCGAGGATCATCTCTTCCCGCATCACGAGTGCGAGATCGCGCAGTCCGAGGCTGCGACGGGCAGGCACTTCGTGAACTACTGGATGCACACGCACTTCCTGCGGATGGACAGCGCGAAGATGGCGAAGTCCGCCGGCGGCTTCTTCCGCGTCGACGACCTGATCGCGCGCGGCCACGACCCGCTCGCGTTCCGGATGCTCGCGCTCGGCGTCAGCTACCGCAAAGGACTGGACTTCACCTGGGACGCGCTCGCGGAGGCGGAGCGCCGGCTGGGAAGCTGGCGAACGCAGATCCGCGAGGCGACCCAGTCCGGCGGCGCGCCGGCCACGCCGGGTCTCGACGATCCGATCCAGTCCGCCTTCGCGGAGGCGATCGCCGACGACCTCAACACACCGCGGGCGCTCGCGCAGGCCGAGGCCGCATTGAAGCTCGTGAACTCGACCGACGACGCGAGCCGCGACCGGGGGCTCGCGCTGCTGTTCGATATGGACCGCGTCCTGGCCCTCGGCCTCGCCGCCAGCGCGGCCGCCACGGACGAGCTCGCCGGCGATGACCGGCGGCTCTTCGACGAACGGCTTGAGGCACGTCGATCTGGCGACTACGCGCGGTCGGATGAGCTTCGGAAGGCACTCGAGGCCCGCGGCATCAAGGTGAAGGACACGAAGGACGGGGCGCGCTGGGAGCGCATCAAGGAAGGAAGTGCACGATGAATGAGGAATTCGAAGGGCCCGGCCAGACCGGTCCGGCGGATCGGGGTCAGGACGACAGCGCGCCGCAGGACAGCGCTCCGCAGGGATCGCCGGCGCCGCAGGGCGGCGCACCGCAGGGTGGTGACGGCGATCCGAACAACCGGCGTCCCCGGCGGCGCGGGCGACGCGGCCGCGGCGGCGGTGCCGGCCAGCCATTTGTGCCATCGCGCGGCCCGATGAACCAGGGCGTCCGGCCCGCGCAGCCGTTCCGGGGACCCGCGCGGCCGGGCTTCGCGCCGCGTCCGGCGCCGCGGCCCGTAGACGAGGAAAGCTCGCTCCAGGCGCGCGAGCTCGCAGCGTACGAGCGGCGCCAGCAGCAACAGCAGCGCCGGACCACCGGCGGCTGGCGCCCGGGCGCGCCGTTCCGGGCGCCGATGGGCGGCGGCGGGATGCGTCCGCGGTTCGGCGGGAGCGGGCCGCAGTACACCGAACAGATCCGCCGCGCGACCTCGGGTCCGCCGCGGGGCGCGGCGCCGTCGCACGAGGCCGGTGAGCCGATCGCGGGCCCGCACGCCGTGCTGGAGGCGATGCGCGCGGGGCGCGCGATCCGAAAGCTGTACATCTCGCAGGACCGCAGCCTTCGGACCGGCGCGGTGAACGATCTCATCGCGGAAGCACAGGAGCGACGCATCTTCGTCAACTACCTCGACAAGCTCGATCTCTCGAGGCTGTCGCCGGTCGAGAACCATCAGGGCGTCGTCGCGATCTTCGAAGGGCGCGCCGGCGTGGATCTGGACGAGTTGCTCATCCACCTCGAGGCCGAGAGCGGACAGCCGCTCGTGCTCATCGTGGATTCGCTCCAGGACCCGCAGAACTTCGGCGTGCTGCTCCGCTCGGCGGAGGGCGCCGGCGTCGCGGGCGTGGTCATCCCGAGGCATCGCTCAGTCGGGCTCACACCGGCCGTCGCGAAGACGAGCGCGGGCGCGAGCGAGCACCTGCTCGTTGCCGAGGTCGCGAACCTCCGCCAGGCGATCGACACGTTGAAGGAGAAGGGACTCTGGGTCGTCGGAACCGACGAGACCGGCGACCTCCTCTACGACGAGGTCGACTACCGCGGCCCGACCGCGCTCGTCATCGGCGGCGAGGGCGAGGGCATCCGTCGCCTTGTGCTCGAGGGCTGCGACCAGGTCGTGCGGATCCCGATGGAGGGTCGCATCGCGTCGCTGAACGCGGCGGCCGCCGGAACGGTCGTGCTGTACGAAGCGCTTCGCCAACGACGGCGCGATCAGGCGCCGCCCGGCACCCAGACCCCGCGGCCGCAGCCCGCCGAGACGCCGCTCGCGAGCGAGACCGAAGATCTCGCGGAGATGCCCGAGCTCGAGGACGACCGCGCCACGGATGACGAACCGGTCGACGACCTCGTCGCCGAAGACGGCGACGCGGACGTGCCGCTGGAAGCCGCACCCGCTGCGAAGGCGCCGCGGAAGACCGCGACGAAGAAGACGGTGAAGAAGACCACCAAGAAGACCGACGACTGATGGCCCACCGGGAGCCGAAAGACGTCGAGGGCGTCTGGGTGCTGAAGGCCGGCGTGGCCCGCAAGGCATCGCCGCGACCGAAGCGGATCGAGCACCGCGAGGACGTCGACTACAACAATCCGTATCGCTACAAGATCGAGCGCATCTGGTGGGACGGGAAGATCGTGTACGCGAGCGAGCAGGGCGAGCTCGAGGTCGACCCGAGGCGCGTGAAGGTCGCGCAGGAGTACCAGCTCGTGTACTCGGTCGCGCTCGATGCGAAGGGCCGGCTGCGCCGCGAGCCCGATCGGGTGGAGGGCCAATACAACATCTACGACTCGATCCCGGGAATGAAGAAGTACAGCCCGATCTGGCAGTTCAACTACGTGATCGTGCCGCGCGACTACGCCGCGAACACCCTCCGCTCCGAACGGGACTGCGTGCGGAGCGGCTACCAGATCGTGCGGAGCATGGTTTTCGAGAACTGACCGGTCATCTGAGGCCCACGGTCGTGGGTCAACAAGTGGCACGCAATGTCGCGAACGACATCAACGGCCCCAGCCGGTAGTCCCAATCAGGGGTACTGCGGTACCAATGACCGCTCCGCTGCTAACACGCCTCCCTCACCATCGTTGATGCAATACGCACGATCCACGAGGGAGGGCGACGATGGCGACTTCGACCCGCGGTCAGCTCCGGAAGGCTCCGGCCCCCAAGGGCAACCCCTGGGTGGCCCAGGACTCGGCCGGGTCAGAGTCGACCGGGTCGACGATCGTCGACTCCATCGCGAGGGTCGAGCAGGTCGCGCTTGCGTCATGGCACGAGTTCGTCCCGTGGTTCAAGGCGCAGCCGGATCATCTCCGCCTGGCCTTCGTCGCCGTCGGACTCGTCGTCGTGATCAGCGTGGTGAACCTCAGTGCCGCGGGCTTCGGTCGGGTCGCGACGGGACACGTCGCCGACACCACCCAGTCCGCGGGAGCGGCGGCTCCGACAGCGCCGGCCGCACGCATCCTTGCCTCCGAGCCGGCGCCGATCATCCCGGGCAAGGCCTGGGTCGCGACGCAGCTCTGGCAGGGGACCGGGAACCGCGCGACCGAGACGTTCACCGTCGGTACGCACTGGCGCGTCGACTGGCTCTACAGCCCTCCGGCCGCTGGTGCCTTCCTTCAGGTGTTCATCTACTCGGCCGACGGGTCGCTCATGAACATCGCGACGAACACCGCGCTCGGCGGCCCCGACACGAGCTTCTGGACCGGCGCCGGGACGTACGTCCTCAAGGTCAACTCGAGCGGCGGCGACTGGAAGCTGGACGTTCAGGATTACCGCTAGCTTCGCGCGGATCCGCACCGCGTTCCTCGCCGCGCTGCTCGTCATCGCTGTGCTCCCCGCCGGCCGCGCCGCGGGTGCCGGCTGCCTGAGCAGCATCGGTCCCGGCATCCCGCCGCCGGCGCGCGAGGCAACTGGCCTCGCCGGATTCCACGCGTCGTGGCACGGCCAGAGCGGCTACATGTCGCTGTGTCCGGGGGCGAGCGCCGTGGCGACGGTCGCGTACTCCAACAGCGGTTCGCGCGGCTGGGTCGCCAGCCGGATGGGCGAGGTCGCGTACCTCGGGACCTCCGATCCGGATCCCGGTAAGGATCGGGCCAGCATCCTCGGCGGCGACGGCACGCAGGGCTCACCGCTCGCCGGGTGGCCGCGCTTCAACCGGCCGGCGATGCAACCCGCGCCGTACGTCGGGCCGGGTCAGGTCGCGTGGTTCCAGTTCACGGTCGTCGCGCCCGTCGTGCCCGGCACGTACCGTCTCGCGCTCCGGCCGCTCATCGAGGGCGCGCAATGGATGGAGGACTACGGCGTCTTCTGGGTGCTCATCGTGCTCAATCCCGACGGCAGCCCGCCGCCTCCGCCACCGCCCGCGCCGGTTGGCTCGACCACGGTGCTCGCGTCGTACTTCGGCCCGGGGCTCTACGGGAACCGCACCGCGTGCGGGCTCACGTTGACGTCGACGCTCCAGGGCGTCGCGCACCGCACATTGCCGTGCGGAACGCTCGTCCATCTGTCGTACGCGGGACACGACGTGACGGTGCCGGTCGTCGACCGCGGTCCGAATGTCGCCGGGCGTGAGTTCGACCTCACGTACGCGACGAAGCTCGCGCTCGCGTGCCCGGACCTCTGCACGCTCTCCTGGATCCACTGAGCCGGGCGGCGTTCGCCGCGCGCCGGATGCGAGAATCAGGTGCGCGCACGCGCCGCCCTAGCTCAATTGGCAGAGCAGCGGTTTTGTAAACCGCAGGTTCCGGGTCCGATTCCCGGGGGCGGCTCCGACGAATTCAGGCCCAAAGTCACAAGTCTCGCGGCTATACAGGGCCGCGTCGCAAGCCACAAACCGAAGGTCTAGACGGGCGGTCGGGCAGGCACTTCTTTCCGACGCACTGGCCACGCTTGTGAGGCGTTCATCTTCGGTGTCGCGCCGCCTCAAATTGCGCTGCCGACTATCGGGATCTACGTCTGCGGGCCTAGTTCGCGCAAGGCCGCTAATCGGCACGCTGATGGTCATTGCGGTTCGTCGTCGATGAGACCGAGCCGGGCCTGCGGATCCTCGTCGAGGTCGTCCAGGCCGTCGCCGACCGGGAGCGTGCCCAGGCAGCCGAGAGCGCGGTCGGGTAAAGCGAATCGCCTACGGCCGCGAGCAGGTCTGGGTTCTGGGTCACGCGACTCGTCGCGGTAGGCGCCAGCCGCGGCCGGCGCGCGAAGGGGGCGGTTGATGGATCCGGCGGATAGACTGACCCAGCGAGCGGCCCTCGCTGGACGCGACTAGGGGCGAAGCGGCGCAGCCCTGATGAGGTAACGCCAGATCGCGAAGCTCATGTAGACGACGAGGCCAAAAATAACAGCGGCTGGCAGCGAGAGCCCTGGCCCCGCGAACGAGCTCGGCCACAGCCATCGAAGCACAGCGACGGCCGCGAGTGCTGTTATGAGACCAGCCATGCTCGGGCCGAACCCGTAATCCCGTTGGGCGACGCGCTCTCCGATCGTGGCAAGCGGCCCACGGTACAAGCGCGGAAATCGCGCTCGGATCACCGAAGGGATCGCTAGCGCCGCAAAAAACAACGTGCCGATCAGCCCGGCCGAGAAGTACCAGCCGCTGTCCATCACGCTGACGCCTCGACTGCCCGACGCTCGGGCTGAATCATGGCCGGAGCCTCGCTCTCGCGTTGTGTCCTGTCAACGTCTCGCATGACGATGCACCGACACCGCGTAACCGCCGGCGGATCGCCATGGCTCCCGCTCCCATGTCGCGAAGCGCTCCGCGAGCGTGAACCCTGCAGCCGCGGCGGCGCGGTCATATCCGGCAAGGGTCAGGTGCTCGGCGCGGAGCTGAAAGCCCGCGATGAGCAACCCATCCGGTCGCAGATGGCGCGCGAGGTTCGCGAGCACCGCTGTCTCGGTCCCGGGGGTGAGCAGGATCATCACGTTGCCCGCCGCCACGACGACGTCGAACGTCCGGCCGAGGTCGAACGAAGCGAGGTCCGCCTGCACCCACTGCAGCTCCGGCGACCGCCGGCGCGCGGTCGCGAGCATGTCCGGGTCGAGATCGACGCCCACGACATCGACGCCGCGCCGCGCGAGCTCTCGTGCGACGCGTCCAGTGCCGCAGCCCGCGTCGAGGACGGAACCGGGCGCGTACCGCATGACGAAGTCCACCTCGCCGTGCACGTTCTCGCCCGCGGCCGCGCGCTCGTCGTAGCGCGCGTCGTACGCATCGCCCGACAGATCCTTCGTGCGGAGCCAGCGATTGTCCGATCCAGCCACGCGCCCGAGGCTACTCGTCGACCGGTCTGACCTCGACGAGCCCGCCCGCGGGCCAGGTCTTCGCCAGCTCGATCGCGTCGTCTCGGTCGTCCACTTCGACGACGGCGTAGCTGCCCACCGATTCCTTCGCTTCGACGAACGGGCCATCGGTCACGACCGGCGCGTCGCCGCTGCGCTGGATCCGGCCAAGCCGCACGGTCGTCGTGGCACGCCTGCCGCCGGCGAGCCGTTTGCCCTCGACGATCCGTCCGGCGGCGGCCTGCTCACCGAACCATCGGCCGATCCGGCCGATCGCGGCATTCCGCTCGTCGTCGGGCAGGGCCAGCCAGGCGTCCTCGTCCGCGTAGAACATCAGCAGGTAACGCATGTCCTTCTCCAACTGGGCCCGGTCGTCCGGACATCCATGGTCACGACGAACGGCCGACCCGTGCCTCGACCGAGCCGCCCACCACGTCGTCCTATCGTGGCACCGTGATCGACCGCGCGCGCTTCGGCCGGACCGGACACCAGAGCAGCCGCACGATCTTCGGCGCGGCGGCCCTGTCCAGGGCCTCGGAGGCCGACGCCGACCGCGCCCTGGCACTGGTCGACCGCTTCGGGCTGAACCACATCGACACGGCCGCGAGCTACGGCGATTCGGAGCTGCGGCTTGCGCCGTGGCTCAAAGGCGGTGGCCGCGATCGCTTCTTCCTGGCGACGAAGACCGGCGAGCGCACGTACCGCGGCGCGCGCGATCAGATCCGCGCG
>DATCOR010000093.1:0-3929 GCA_036564585.1 Candidatus Limnocylindria bacterium
CGTCCGGCGTGAGGCTCGCGCCGGCGACGATCCGCGGGACGAGGCTCGTCCGCAGCGGCAGGACGTCGACGGAGCTCCCCCGCTCGCTGCTGGCCGCGGCCGCAAGGGCCTTCGGCAGGGCGGCCAGGCTCTCGGGCACGCCGCCCAGATACCACCGGCCCGGCTCCTCGAGTCCGAGCGATCGCACGGTCGCGACGACGCAACGCGCCCAGACCTCGGCGTCCGCGTCCGCGCCGCGCGACACGAGCGCGTCGCTACCCACGGCGAACGAGCGGGTGCCGGTCACGCGTCCGTCGCGCACGACTGAGACGGTCGTCTGATCCGCGGCAAGCCGCGCGACCCCCGCTTCGGCCACGCCGGATTCGGCGACGAGCCGGCCGAGCGCGTACGCGCCCGAGGTCGCTGTTCCACGCCGCCGAGCCGACTCGAGCGTCGCGGTGGCGCCGCCGGCCTGCACGAGCGGGGCGAGTGCGATGTCCGTCCGCACCTCGAGCTTCTGGCCGCGGTCGCCGACGGGCGACCCGAGACGACGGCCGTCGAGGACGAACCCGCCGATGTCGTCGCGCAGCGCCGCCGTCGCGACGCCCCGCAGCGCCGGATCGTCGCCGGCGAGATCGCGCGCGGCGTGCGCCGCGGCTTCGCGCGCGAGCCGGATCGCCTTGAGCGCCTCACCGGGCGACACGGCTGCGCCCTGATCCTCGCGCTCGAACGTGGTGCTCTCGTGGTAGGTGCGGATGTCGTCGCCGTCGATCGCGACCACGATCTTCTCGGCGCGCGCGGCGCCCTCCGCCCCGGCGAACGCAGCCACGAGGGCCTGACCCACCGCATGACGATCGGCGATGTAGCCACCGCTCATCGCGGTGGCGGGAATTGCGGCGTGGCCGACCCCGGTGACCTTGAACCGGCCGGACTCGCGATGACCCACCACGACGCGCACGGCCGTCGAGGCGAGCTCGACCCCGGCAACGCCCGCGCTAATTGCGACCTCCGAGCTTGTCGCGGACCGCGCGGGCGCCCGCCTCGAGCGCGTCGGCGAGGCGCGCGGCGTCCTTGCCACCACCGGTCGCGCTGTTGGCCGGACCGCCGCCGCTCCCGCCGATGATCGACGAGAGCTCCTTCACGAGATTGCCCGCGTGCACGCGCTCGACGAGATCCTTGCTCACCGCGACCGCGAGCCCGGGCCGGCCGGCGTGCGTCGAGCCGAGGACCGTGACGCCGGAGCCGAGTCCGTCGCGCACGCGATCGGCCAGGCCACGCAGCACCTGCTGGTCGTAGTCGCCGACGTCCAGGACCAGGAGCTTCGAGCCGTTCAGCGTCTCCGCTCGCGCGACCAGGCCCGCGGCGGTCTGGTCGACGCCGCTTTTCTGCAGCGACGCGAGCTGCTTCTCGAGTCGTTCGCGCGACTCCGCCATCTGCGCCACGGCCTCAGGCAGCCGCGATGGCGGCACCTTCAGCGCTCCAGCAGCGCGGTCGACGCGGTCGCGCATGTCGTGCACTTCCCGGAGCGCGCCCTCGCCCGTGACCGCTTCGATGCGCCGAACGCCGGCCCCGATCGACTCCTCCTTCGTGATGAGGAACAGGCCGATGTCCCCGGTGCAGTGGCAGTGCGTCCCGCCGCAGAGCTCGCGGGACGTCGGACCGGCCTCGACGACGCGGACCAGGTCTCCGTACTTCTCGTCGAAGAGGTGCGTCGCGCCCGAGGCGAGCGCGTCCTGGAGCGGCATCGACTGCGCGTGGACGCTCGCATTGGTGAGGATGGCGTCGTTCACCTCGTCCTCGATACGGCGCAGCTCCGCCGCGGTGAGCGCCCGTCCGAACGTGAAATCGAAACGAAGGGACGGCGGGTGCACGAGCGACCCGGCCTGATGGACGTCGTCACCGAAGGTGCGGCGGAGCGTCGCATGCAGGAGATGCGTCGCGGTGTGGTTCCGCATCGTGTGCCGCCGCGCCTCCTCGTCGACCGAGGCGCGAGCCGGAGCTCCGGTCCGCAGGACCCCATCGACGACCTTCGTGCTCATGACGATGACCCCGGTCGCGGCGGTCTGGGTATCCGCGACCAGCGCTCGGCCCTCCGAGGTCACAACGTCGCCGCGGTCGCCGACCTGGCCGCCGCCCTCCGGATAGAAGGGCGTCCGATCGAGGACGATCTCGACGTCCTGGCCCTCGCGAGCCTCGTCGACCCGTTGGCCGCCGATCACGAGCGAGCGGATGACCGCATCCGACGCGAGCTCGGTGTATCCGGTGAACGTGCTCTGGAGCCCCTTCTCGTGGAGATCCGCGTAGAGCTGGCCGAAGCGCATCGCGTCCTGCGAGAACTTCGCCGCCGCGCGTCCACGCTGCCGTTGCGCGTCGAGCAGCGTCTTGAAGCCGGACTCGTCGACGCCGATCCCGGCCGCGGTCACGAGCTCTCTCGTCATCTCCATCGGGAAGCCGAATGTGTCGTACAGCCGGAACGCCGTGTCCCCGTCGATCTGCGCGCGGCCGCTCTGCTTCGCTGCGGCGATCGCTGTCGTGAGCTGCTCCATGCCGCTCGAGAGCGTGCGCTCGAACTTCTCCTCCTCCGCGCGGATCGTCTCGGCAACCTGCTCGCGATGAGAAGTCAGCTCGTGATAGTGCTTCTGCATCGACTTCACGAACTCGCCCGCGACCTGGGTGATCGCCCCGGTCCGGAGGTCGAGCCGGCGGGCGTGGAGGGCCGCGCGGCGGATGAGCCGCCGTAGGACGTAGCCGCGGCCCTCGTTGGACGGGGCGATGCCGTCGGCGATGAGGAACGCGGCCGCGCGGGCGTGCTCGGCCACGACGCGCATGGAGATGTCGCGCGTGCTGTCGTCGCCGTACTTCGTACCGGTCAGCGCCTCGATCTTCTTGATCGCCGGCTGGAACAGATCGGTCTTGAACGTGTCGGTCACGCCCTGCAGGACCTGCGACGTCCGCTCGAGCCCGGCGCCCGTGTCGATGTTCCGCTTCGACAGCGGCGTGAGCGTGCCGTCCTCCTTGCGGTCGTACTGCTGGAACACGAAGTTCCAGATCTCGAGGTACCGGCCGCAGTCCTCGCCGGGGTTGCAGTCGTGCGGCTTGGCGCCGGGCTGCGGTCCGCGATCGACGAAGACCTCGCTGCACGGTCCGCAGAGGCCGGTCGCGCCCGGCGACCAGAAGTTCGTGTCGTCGCCCTTCGCGAGGTTGCCGAGCCGGAACACCTTCTCGGGCGGCAGGAGCGCGAGCTCCTTCGTCCAGATGTCGAAGGCCTCGTCGTCATCGAAGTAGACGGTCGCGACCAGAGTCTTCGGGTCGATCTCGAACTGGGTGGTCAGGAGCTCCCAGCCCCAGCCGATCGCTTCCTTCTTCCAGTAGTCGCCGATCCCGAAGTTGCCGAGCATCTCGAAGAACGTGTTGTGGTACGTGTCGAAGCCGACGACGTCGAGATCGGTGGTCCGGAAGCACTTCTGGACCGTGACCAGCCGCTTCGCCGGCGGCTGCTTCTTCCCGAGGAAGTACGGCACGATCGGCTGCATCCCTGCACTGGTGAACAGGACGCTCGGGTCGTCCTTCAGGACGAGGGGCGCGCTGGGCAGGCGGTGATGGCCCTTCTCCTCGAAGAACTTGATGAACCGCTCGCGGATCGTCTGGCTGTCTACCGTCCTCGTCCCTTCATACAACGAAAAACGCGGGTCACGGTCGGTCGACCGGCTCCCGCGTTCCCCGTTGAAAAGGATACGGGACTAGGACTTCGAAGCGGTACCACCTCCGGTGGTGCCGCCCGAGCGGCCGGTGCCGGTACCGGTCGTCCGCGCGCTGCCGGTGCTGTCCCATTCCTTCTTCGCGTCGCCGATGATCTCCCGGCCCTTGACCGTCACGTCATCCGCGATCTTCTGCGCGATCCGCTGGAGATCGTCGGCGCGCTTCTTCAGCTCGTCCGCACGGGTCTGGAG
>DATCOR010000105.1:0-4409 GCA_036564585.1 Candidatus Limnocylindria bacterium
GGATCGGGACCGCGTTGCTGTTCGACCGCCTGCGCTCACTGATCGCCGGCGCAACGAGACTGGCGCGCGTGGCGGAAGCCTTCGCGTTCCTGGCGTTGATCCCTGGCGCGTTCGCCGCGGTCCTGCTGGTCATTTCCGTGACCGGACTCGCCGAGCCACTATTCCCGATCGTGGTCGCGCTCGGCCTGTTGACCGCGACGCTCGTCCGTTGGCGAGGTCTTCCGGATCCAATCGGCTACGCGGCGCTCGGTGCAACGATGCTGCTTGGCGCGGCGCGCACGATCGCAGTCCTGCCAGAGATCCTGGCAGGCTTCTAGCGCGCCGCCCCGCTAACTAGACTCGACCGGATGCCCGTCAGCGCGTCGTCCGCGCGCACCGCAGCGCGTTCGCTCTCCGTCGACGAGGCGCTCGAGCGCATCCTCGCCCGCGTGCGCACGCTCGAGCCAGTGTCCGTGGCGCTGCTCGACGCGCTCGGCGCGACGCTTGCCGAGGATGCCGTCGCCGACCGTGACGTCCCGCCGTTCCGCAACTCCGCGATGGATGGCTACGCGGTGATCGCCGCCGACGTCGCGAGCGCGCCGGCCACACTGCGAGTGGTCGGCGAGATCGCGGCCGGCGGCATGCCGTCAAAGCGGATCGTCCGCGGCGAGGCGATGCGCATCATGACCGGCGCCCCGCTGCCCGACGGAGCGGACACCATCGTGCGCGTCGAGGACACCGACAACCGCACCGACAGCGTGACGGTCACCGTCGCGACGAAGGCGGGCACCTCGGTGCGAGCCGCCGGTGAGGATCTGAAGCACGGCGAGACCATCCTCCGCACCGGGACGGTTCTGCGCGCGGCGGAGATCGGCGTGCTCGCGACGATCGGCCGCACGAGCGTGCGGGTCATCGGGCGGCCACGGGTGGCGGTGCTGTCGACCGGAGACGAGCTCGTCGAGCTCGACGCATCAATCGAGCCAGGGCAGATCCGCGACGCCAACCGCTACTCGCTCGCCAGCGCGGCACGGGCGATGGGCGCCACGCCAGTGCCGCTGGGCATCGTTCGCGACACGGCCGACGACCTGCGCCGAGCGCTGCGCGACGCCGCGACCAAGGCCGACGTCATCGTGACGAGCGGCGGCGTGTCAGTGGGCGACCACGACCATGTGAAACCCGTCGTCGACGAGCTCGGGTCGATGGACTTCTGGTCGATCGCGATCCGGCCCGGCCGGCCGCTCGCGTTCGGCGAGATCGACGGCAAGCCCATCTTCGGGCTCCCCGGCAATCCGGTCTCATCGCTCCTCGGGTTCGAGCTGTTCGTGCGGCCGGCGCTGCTCAAGATGGCCGGACGCCGGCTCCTGCAGCGCCCGCGCGTCACGGCCACGCTCGACGACACGCTCGACACGCCGCCGGGGCTGCGATTCTTCGCCCGCGGTATCTACGACCCGGCAACGAGCACCGTCCGCACGACCGGGCCGCAGGGCTCCGGGATCCTGCGCTCGATGTCGCTCGCGAACTGCTTCATCGATGTGCCCGAGACCATCCAGCACCTGGACCGCGGCGCCTCCGTTACGGTCATCCGCACGGATCTGCCGGAGGACCATTGAAGAAGCTCACCCATCTCGACGACAAGGGCGCGGCGCGCATGGTCGATGTCGGCGACAAGCCCGACACCGATCGGCGCGCCGTCGCGCGCGGTCTGCTGCGCGTCTCGGCGGAGACGGTCGCACTCGTCCGCGACGGCAAGACGAAGAAGGGCGACGTCATCGCCGCCGCGCGGATCGCCGGGATCATGGCCGCGAAGAAGACGAGCGAGCTCATCCCGCTCACGCACCCGCTCCCGCTCACCCACCTCGCGGTCGACGTCGAGCTCACCGACGAAGGGCTCGCGATCCAAGCGATCGCCGCGACCACCGGCCCGACGGGCGTCGAGATGGAGGCGCTCACCGCGGTCGCGGTGGCGGGACTCACGCTGTACGACATGCTGAAGAGCGTCGAGCGCGGCGCGCGGCTCACCGACATCCGCCTCGTCGAGAAGAGCGGCGGCAAGAGCGGGACGTACACGGCGGCGTGAGGACGCTCACGGCCGCGATCATCACGGTCAGCACCAAGGGCGCTGCCGGGAAGCGCGTGGACGAGAGCGGCCCGGCCATCCGCGAGGCCCTGGAGGCCGCCGGGATCAAGGTCGTGCACACGAAGGTCGTATCCGACGGCGTGACGCCCGTCGGCAACGCGATCCGCGAGGCATCGCAGAAGGCGAATGTCGTGATCACGTCGGGAGGAACCGGTCTGTCGCCGAACGACATGACGCCCGAGGCGACCCGGCGGGTCATTGACCGCGAGGCGCCGGGGATCGCGGAGGCGCTGCGGGCCCACTCGCTCACGATGACGCCGCACGGGATGCTCTCGCGCGGGATCGCGGGCACGCTCGGCGCCGCGCTCGTCGTGAACCTCCCGGGTTCGCCGAAAGCCGCGCGGGAATCGCTCGAAGTCCTCATCCCGGTGCTCGCGCACGCGGTCGAGCTGCTCGCGGGCGAGTCGGGCGAAGGCGGACACCGCAACCCGGCATGAGGCTCGCGTACGGTGCGGGTGTCAAAGAGGCGATCGACGCCCGGCGCGGCGTCGTGGCGCTCGAATCCACCGTCATCGCGCACGGGCTCCCCCGCCCGCGGAACCTCGAGACCGCGTTGCTCCTGGAACGCGACATCCGGGACGCGGGTGCCGTCCCGGCGACGATCTGCCTCGCCGACGGGATGCTCATCGTCGGTGCCGCGGTCCCCCTGCTCGCGCGGCTTGCGAACGAGGACGACGTCGCGAAGATCTCGACCCGCGACCTCGCGCCATTCCTCGCACGGCTGTCCGCCGAGGGTCTCGGCGCGACGACCGTCGCCGCCACCGCGGAGATCGCGGCGCGGGCCGGCATCCAGGTCTTCGCGACCGGGGGCATCGGCGGGGTGCACCGCGGCGCGGAACGGACGATGGACGTCTCGGCCGACCTGCTCGCCCTCACGCGGCATCCGGTCGTGGTCGTGTGCGCCGGTGCGAAGCTCGTCCTTGACCTCGCGAAGACGCTCGAGCAGCTCGAGACGCTCGGGATCCCGGTGATCGGCTACGGGACGAGCGAGCTGCCCGCGTTCTACGTGCGATCGAGCGGCCTGCCGGTGCCGCACCGCGTCGACGATCCCATCGCCGCGGCCCGGATCGCGCGCCTGCAGCTCGATCGAGGCGCGGGCATGCTCGTGTGCGTGCCGATCCCCGAGGCGAATGCGCTGCCGCGCGCGGAAATGGAACGCGAGATCGACGCCGCGCTGGCGTCCGCGGACGCGGAGGGCGTGCGCGGCAGCGACGTCACGCCGTATCTGCTCGCGCAGCTCGGCGGTACGTCGTCCGGCCGCACCCTTGACGCGAACATCGCGCTCCTTCGCAACAACGCGCGCGTGGCCGGCGCGATCGCGGTCGCGCTCGCGGGTATGTGAAAAAGCGCGCGCCGTCCGGCCGCGCTAGGGTGCGCCGGTGCTCAGCGCACTCACCGTCCCGCCGGCTGAGGACGAGGTCGCTCGCGCGGCGGCACGCGTCTCGGAGGGAGCGCTCGGCGAGGCCACCGTTGCGCGCTGGCCGCGGGCACACGACCATCACGCCTATCTGCTGACCGCGCGCGACGGTTGCGAGTATCTGTTCAAGGCCGCGCGCATGCGGCACCCCGGCCGGATGCGCCGGTACATCCACGTCGCCGGGATGCTGCGCGAGGGCGAGGTCCCGCACCCTGCGCTCCGCTGGTACGACATGGACAAGACCACCCTCGCGGTGCCCTATCTCATCCAGGACTTCCTGCGCGGGCAGGATCTCGGGTCCGTCGGCTCCGAGCTGTCGTTCACCGACCAGCACCGCATCGGCGCGAAGCTCGCGCTGGCGTTCCGGGCCCTGCACCAGATCGACTACATCGACACGCCGACGTCGTGGGGCACGGAGTTCGACGACCGATTCCGCACGCGGGTCGCGGAATGCGTCGTCCTGGATGCCGTCGACAAGGCCGCCGTCGCCAAGATCGTCCGGTACTACGACGAGCGGCGCGGTGCGCTCGAGGACGTCCCGCGCCGGCTGAGCCACGACGACCCTTCGGCCGAGAACATCATCGTCGAACGCGGCGCCGAGGGCTGGCAATTCGTCGCGCTCGTCGATTTCGAGCGCGCGCGCGGCCGCGACCCACTCCTCGATCTCGCGCGGCTGCGGGCCACGACCTTTGCCGCGTGGCCGGGGATGGCGGCGCCGTTCAACGCGGCGTACGGCACGCTCGAGCCGTACGGTCCCGACCTTCGCGCGCGCGCCGAGCTCTACGACCTGTACGTGCCGCTCGCCGCGATCGCGTACTTCCGCGAGAACGAGCGCCCCGACCGCGAGGAGGCGGCCCGCGCCGCGCTCCGCAGCTG
>DATCOR010000113.1:0-4705 GCA_036564585.1 Candidatus Limnocylindria bacterium
TGTCCGGATCCATCGCGGCCACGCTAATCCGCCTCGCTCGCCGCGGCACGCGGCGCCGCGTTCGCGCGTGCGGCACGCTGCCGGGCGCCCTCGCGCGTGACGATGAATGCGACGGCCGCGACGATGATCGCCGCACCGACGGCGATCGACGGTGTGACCGGCTCGGCGAGGATGAGCGCGCCGAGGAAGACCGCGACGACGGGGTTCACATACGCGTACGTGGACACGAGCGACACCGGCGCCTGCTGGAGCAGCCAGCTGTACGCGGTGAAGGCAACGAGCGAGCCGAAGACGACGAGGTAGCCCATCGCCAGGAGCGAGCTCGACGACCACGTCGACGGCTCGAGATGCCCGAGCTCCCCCATCGCCGCGCCGAGCACGACGAGGACGACGCCTCCGGCGAGCTGCTGGATCCCCGTCGAGAGCAGTCCATCGCGCGGCATCCGGAGGCGCGGCGCGAGGAACGTTCCGAGGGCCCAGGAGACCGTCGCCACCAGGAGCAGCACCAGGCCGCCTACGTCGGCGCCGCTCGCGCCGCGCGGCACGACGAGGAACGCCACGCCCGCGAACCCCACGGCCACACCGATGAAGGTCGCGCCGTGGATCCGGTCCCCCGCGATCCGCCGGAAGATCACGATCCAGAGCGGCACCGAGGCGATGATCAGCGCGGTCAGGCCCGAGGGGACCGTGCGCTCCGCGAGCACGACGAAGCCGTTCCCGCCCACGATGAGGAGAAGCCCGACGGTCGCCGCAGCGCGAAGCTGCTCGCGGCCGACGCGCACGCCGCGGCGGATCGCGACGAAGCCGACGAGGATCAGACCGGCAAGGCAGAACCGCAGGCCTGCGGAGAAGAGCGGCGGCAGCGTTTGCACGGCGATCGCGATCGCGAGGTACGTCGAGCCCCAGATGAGGTACACCGCGCCGAGCGCGGACCAGATCGCGATGGATGACGCGTTCCGGTCCGTGGGCATCACGACGATGCTATCGGTCGAGACCGCGAGGCGACCATAAACTGCGACGCATGGACTACGACCTGTCCCCCGATCAAGAAGAGATCCGAAAGCTCGCGCGCGACTTCGCCGACCGCGAGATCGTGCCAGGCGCACGCGAGCGCGATCGAAGCGAAACGTTCCCGGCGGCGATCCTGAAGAAGATGGGCCCGCTCGGGCTCCTCGGCGGGCCGGTCCCGGAGCAGTACGGCGGGCACGGGCTGGACTACATCTCGCACGCGCTCGTCACCGAGGAGATCGGCCGCGCGGACTCGTCCGTCCGTACGACGCTGTCGGTCCAGATCTCGCTCGTCGAGCTGACGATCCTCAAGTGGGGCACCGAGGCGCAGAAGCAGCGGTATCTGCCGCAGCTGTGCAGCGGCGCCGTCATCGGGTGCTTCGGGCTCACCGAACCCGAGGTGGGCAGCGATGCGACGAAGCTCCGCACGAGCGCGAAGCGCGACGGGACCGACTGGATCCTTCGCGGACGGAAGATGTGGATCAGCAACGGGAGCGTGAGCGGTCTCGCACTGGTGTTCGCGCAGACCGACCCCTCGTCAGGTCACAAAGGGATCGCCGCCTTCGTCCTCGAGCGCGACAAGCAGACATACGGAAGCCAGGGCATCCACGGGAAGCTCGGACTGCGCTCGAGCGACTCGTCGGAGCTGATCTTCGACGACGTTCGAGTGCCCGATGCGAACCGGCTCGGCGAGGTCGGCGAGGGCTTCAAAATCGCGATGAGCGCGCTCGACTCGGGTCGGTATTCGGTGGCCGCGGGCGCGGTCGGCGTGGCGCAGGCGTGCATCGACGCGTCGGTCGCGTACTCCACCCAGCGCCAGTCATTCGGCAAGCCGATCGCCGGACATCAGCTGGTCGCGGAGCTCATCGCCGACATGGTCGTCGAGACCGAGGCCGCGCGCCTCTTGGTATGGCGCGCGGGTGATCTGAAGAACAAGGGCCGCCCGAACACGCGCGAGACGAGCATCGCGAAGCTGTACGCGACGGAGGCCGCTCAGCGCGCCGCCGACAACGCGATCCAGATCCACGGCGGCTACGGCTTCTCGGACGAGTTCCCGGTGGAGCGGTACTGGCGCGACGCGCGCGTGAACCGTCTCTACGAAGGGACGACCCAGATCCAGAAGCTCATCATCAGCCGCTTCGCGACCGGCATCGACGCCATTTCATGACGATGCGCTGGGACGGCCAGGCGGAGCGCACGCTGCGCTCGCTCGCCGACATGGTGCCCGCGACGCTGCGCGAGCTCGCGAGCTCGGCCGCGCGCGACGAGAGTGAGCTGGTGGCGTCCGATCGCGGCGCGCTTGAGGTCATGGTCGAGGACGTCGTCCGGGGCTGGATCCGCACGACCCCGCCCGAGCAACGCAACGGCCTGGTCGCGGTGATCGACGAGCTCGGCGTCGACGTCGAGCTCTTCGCAGACGACCTTCAGTCCGACGAGGGCTGGGCCGATGAAGACGAGGGAGCGCCGGAGCCCGACGGCATGTGAGTCCGCTCGCGCCGGGCGAGGGCCTCGCCGATCGTGTCCGGCGCGGCGGCCATCGCGAGCGTGAACGTGGTCCGCGCATCCTCGAGCGCGCCGAGCTCGCGGAGCGCGACGCCGCCGAGGTAGCCGAGGAACGCCCGTTCGTCGTCGCCGAGGAAGATGTAGCGATCCTGCGCATCCCGTAGCCGGGCGCGCACCGCGTCCGCGTCACCGCGGTACGCCGCGGCGATCGCCTGGAGCGCCGCGGCCATCGCGGCGCGCGGCGGCGTGTCGGACGCGAGGCCGGCCGCGAGCTCCGCGCCGCGGACGCGGTCGCCGCCGAGCGCGACCAGCTCAGCCCAGGCGAGCGCCAGTCCGACATCCGGATCGGACGGACGCAACGCGGCGGCGCGACGCGCATCGCCGGCCTTATTGAGCGCGGCGTATGCCGCGACGAGGGTGACCACGAGATCGCGGTCGCGCGCCGACTTGGCGGCGGCCTCGAGCATCGTGGCGGCCGACAGTGGATCGCCGCTCGGATAGAGGATCAGCCCGGCGAGCCGCTGGACCGGCGGGAAGGTCGGGTAGCGGTCGACGAGCGGAGCGACGATCGCCCGCGCTCCGGCACGGTCGCCGGCTCGGAGCGCTCGCTCGCCGCGTGCCAGCGTGCCGAGGAAGCGGGCATGCCGGACGAGGTACGCGGCGAAGCCCGCCGCGAAGAGCCCGAGAGCGAGGATCGCAGGCAGCGGGTAGCTGAACGAGCGCAACGCGTACAGCGCGGCCGATCCGATCAGGAGCACGAACCCGATCCGCCACGCGGCGCGGATGATGGGATGGCCACCCGGCGTGGACGCTTTCAGCACGGCGGGCTTTTCCACAGGAAACCGCTCGTTTGGCATCCCAGAGGCCCTTTATCCACCAAAAACGAGGGCTTATCCACACCGGGACATCCGATGGTCCCGCCCAAGCGAGGTCTCCGTTGTTCGCGATACGTCCAGCGCTCAGCCATCCGCGAGCAGGCTGGCTGCGATCACGACGCGCTGGATCTCGCTCGTGCCCTCGTAGATCCGGTAGATCCGCGCATCCCGATAGGCCCGCTCGATCCAGAGCTCGCGCATGTAGCCCATGCCGCCGTGGATCTGGACGGCGGCGTCCGCGACGCGCCCCAGATGTTCGGTGGCGAAAAGCTTCGTCATCGCCGCGCGGTCCGTGACCCGCTCGCCGCGGTCCGCGCGCGAGGCGGTGTCGTAGACCATGAGCCGCGCGGCGTGGATGCCGATCGCCGCGTCGGCCAGCATCCACTGGATCGCCTGATGGACCGCGATCGGCTTGCCGAATTGCACGCGCGCCTTCGCGTGCTCGACCGATGCCTCGAGCAGGCGCTGCGCTGCGCCCACCGCGTGCGCCGCGAGGCCGAGCCGTCCGAGATCGAGCGTACGGAGCGCGACCTTGAAGCCTTCGCCCTCGGCGCCGATGCGCTGGGCCGCCCGGACGCGCATCTCGTGGAAGTACAGCTGCGCCGTGGTGGACCCATGGAGGCCCATCTTCTCGTCGTTCGGTCCGACCTCGAGGCCCGGCGTGTCGCGCTCGACGACGAACGCGGTGATCGCCTTCGAGCCCGCGGCGCGATCGAGGGTGGCGAAGACGGCGAAGAGATCGGCGATCGGCGCGTTCGTGATGAACGTCTTCGCGCCGTCGATCACGTACGCATCGCCGTCGCGCCGCGCGGTCGTCTTCAGCCCGCCGGCATCGCTTCCCGCGCCCGGCTCGGACAGCCCGTACGCGCCGATGCGCCTCGCGCTCAGCAGGTCGGGGAGGTAGCGCATGCGCAGCTCATCGGGACCACCGATGTCGATCGCAGTGCCGCACAGGCCGGCCGAGCCGCCGACGACGTTCCACAACGACGCGTTCGCTCGGGCGAGCTGCTCGACCGCGACGCAATACCCGAGCTTGCCGAAGCCCTGCCCGCCGACATCCTCGCGGAAGCCAATGCCGAAAAGACCCATCCCCGCCATCGCGTCGATGACGTCGCGCGGGATGCGGTCGCTCTTCTCGATCTCCTCACCGCGCGGCACGAGCTGCTCGTCGACGAATGCACGGACGCTGCGCTGCAGGAGCTGGAGGTCGTCCGGAAGCGTCGCGTCCATCAGGCTGCCTTCGCGCGCTCGAGCACCTCGCGCAGGTGCTGCGGGATGCGGCTCGCCTTGCCGGTCGGGTGGTCGAGGATGACCTGGAC
>DATCOR010000125.1:0-15311 GCA_036564585.1 Candidatus Limnocylindria bacterium
CCGCGCGACAGCGCGGGCAGCGGGTGACGCGCATCCGTTCATTGTCGCTGGCACGAGGCATGCTTCGTTGGTCGGTAGATGAAAGGCGATGTGGACAAGCGGGCGGAGTCGGCTGCCGTGGCGGAGGAGCGCGTGGACGAGGCCGTGCAGCAGGTCTCGCCGTTCAAGGCGCGATTCGGGCGGGTCGCCACGAAGGTATCGGACGCCATGGGCTCGCCCTGGGCGTTCACGCTCGCTGTCGCCGTCATCCTTGGGTGGGTCGTGACCGGGCCGATCTTCGGCTTCTCTGACACGTGGCAGCTCGTCATCAACACCGGCACCACCATCGTGACCTTCCTCATGGTGTTCCTCATTCAGAACACCCAAAACCGTGACGCGAAGGCCACCGAGCTGAAGCTGGACGAGCTGATCCGTGCCATCGGCGACGCACGGAATCAGTTCATCGGCGCGGAGCTCGAGCCGGAAGAGCAGGTCGAGCACGAGAAGCAGGCGATGCAAGCCGAGAAGCGCAAGCCGAGTGAGGACGCTTCCCTTCCAGGCACGCGCGACGGCGGACCACACAACGGGGAGCCGGCCGGACACCGATAGGGCACGGGGTGGCCGTTTGGCCCCCTTGTCGCGAGTCCCACTATCTGCGCATAAGGGAGCGTGGCCGAGGGCAAGGGCTGGGCGAAGGGACGGTCCGCGAAGGACGATCCGCGGATCGCACGGGCGGCGGCGGGGCATCGCGGCAAGCAGTACGTGCCGCGGGTGCCGCCGGAGGAAGACAGGCGGCGCGTCTCCGCCCCAGTTGACACCGCATGGACGCCGACGCTCGCCTATGCCATCGGCCTGATGGCGACCGATGGATGCGTCGTCGACGGAGATCACGTTTCGTTTCCGAGCGCCGATCGGGAGCTCGTCGAGCTTTTCGCGTTGTGTCTCGGGAAGCGCAATCAGATCAGTCCGTTCGGCACCAAGACCGGAGGGATCGCCTACCGGGTTCAGTTCGGTGACGTCGCCTTTTGTCGCTGGCTCGCTGGCATCGGGATCACTGGGCGCAAGAGCCTGACTATCGGCGCGCTCGACGTACCCAAGCCGCTGCTGATGGCAGTCACACGAGGATTACTCGACGGTGACGGCTCGATCATCAACAAGCGCACGCGCGCGGACACGTGACGAAGGCACGATTACTACTGGGAGTACCTCCAGACGAAGTTCGTCTGCGCGAGTCGTCCTCATCTGGATTGGCTCAGCGTGCAGCTGAACGAATCGCTGGGAATCGACGGACTGGTCATCACACGGTCCGCACGCGCGGAGCGGCATGCGTGCTTTGCGCTCCGCTACAGCAAGCGCGCGAGCCACGTGCTGTTGCCGGCGCTATATCGCGATCCCGACCCGCGGCTCACGAGGAAGTGGCAAGTGTGGCAGAGGTATCTCGATCGGCATCCTGACATCCGCACGTCATTGTTAGACTGAGCGTTCAAGCCCAGGTGGCGAAATTGGCAGACGCGGCAGTCTGAGGGGCTGTTGCCCGAAAGGGCTTGCGGGTTCAAGTCCCGCCCTGGGCACCGATCAGCGGATCACAGCACGCGCTTCGCCCACCGCCCGCTCCGGAATCGCATCGCGAGGATGACCGCGCGCACGCAGTAGTCGACGAGCACCGCGAGCCAGATGCCCGCGAGGCCGAGGCCGAGGGGGTACGTGAACAGGACCGCGAGCGGCAGCCGGACGACGAACCAGTTCACGATGGTGGTCGCAAGCGTGAACCGCGTATCGCCGGATCCACGCAGCGCGCCACCCATCGTGAAGTTCACCGCCTGGGCCGGCTGCGCGAACCCGATCACCACGAGCGCACCGACGCCCGCGGTGATGACGCCCTGGTCGTTCGTGAAGATTCCCAGGAAGAATCGAGGGAACAGGGCGAGGATCGCTCCGGCCGCCGTCGTCCAGAGGATCGCCATCCGCGTCGACGCCCAGCCGGATCGCATCGCCCGGCGCGGATCGCGCATCCCGAGCGACTGTCCGACGAGCGCGGCCGATGCCGCCGAGAATCCGACGCAGGGCAGGAACGAGAGCGACTCGAGCTGCCCGACGAGCTGGTGGGCGGCGTACGCCTCGGTCCCGAGCCGGAACGCGAGGAAGCCGAGTGCCAGGATCCCGATGCTGAACAGGAACGATTCGCCGGCCGAGTAGCCACTGATCGACGCGAGCGATCGCATCGTCGTCCGCTCGAGCCGCCACGATCCGCCGGCGACCCGCACCCCGGCGATGCCTCGCCAGAGCAGCACCATCGTGCCGGCCCAGAAGAGCACGCTCACCAGGATCTGCGCGTACGCCGCGCCCATGATCCCGAGCCCCGCGACCGTCACGAGCAGGTATGTCGCCGGCACCGTGAGGGCGGACCCGCCGAACGAGAGCCACATCGGGGTGCGCGTATCGCCCGCCGCGCGCATCGCGGAGACGCCGATGATCGAGATCGTCTGGAACACGTTCAGCCCGCCGATGAACGCGAGGTACGGGGCGCCCGCTGAGGCGACGGCCTCGTCGGCGCCGATGAGGCCGAGCAGCGTCTTCGCGAAGATCGCGAACAGCGCGCCGGTGAGGATGCCGAGCACCGCGCCGAGCACGAGCGACTGACGGACGACACTCGACGCCGCGTCCGCGCGCCGCTCCCCCATCCGCCGGCTGACCAGCGCGACTGTCCCGATCGACAGCGCGTTGAAGACCGGGAACAGCAGGAACGTGAACTGCAGCGACGCACCGACCGCGGCCGTCGCGATCGCGCCGAGGTGGCCGATGAACGCGATGACGACCGTCTGGCCGCTTGCGCGGATGAGCTGCTCGATGATGCCGGGCCACGCGAGCTGGAAGGCGGCGCGACCGGGACTGAGCAGGGCAAGCTGCGCCGCCCGGGTCATGGGCTGCGCCTCGTCGACGCCTTCGACCGCCTCCGCTTCCGTCACGCGACCGCGACGCCGTGGCCGGTGACCACCTCACCCACCTTCCACGCCGTCACGCCGTAACGTTCGCGCGCGCCGTCCCATCTGTCCGCGTGCGCGGCGGGGACGCCGAGCAGCAGGCCGCCCGAGGTCTGCGGATCGAGCAGGAGGCGACGCGTTGCGTCGTCGACCGACTGCGCGAACCGTACGTGCCCCTCGCCGACGTAATAGGCCGTGTTGCGCTCGAGGCCGCCGAAGCTCAGGCCGCGCTCCGCGTGCGTTCGCGCGGCGGGGAGCACTGGCACCGCGCGCGCGTCGATCATGATCCCCAGGCCCGACCGCTCGGCCATCTCGTGCGCGTGGCCGACGAGGGCGAAGCCGGTCACGTCCGTCGCCGCGTGGATCCCCGCGTCGACGGCGGCTCGGGCGGCCGCGCGATTGAGCGCGACCATCGACCCGACGGCCGACGCCAGATCTTCGGGCGGTAGGTCGCCGTTCTTGTGCGCCGTCGCGAGGACACCGGTACCGATCGGCTTGGTGAGCCAGAGGACGTCGCCCGCGTGCAACGCGCCCTTCGTGAGCAGCCGGTCGGGATGCGCGCGGCCGGTCACGGCGAGCCCGAACTTCGGCTCCTTGTCGATGACCGTGTGGCCGCCCGCGATGACGCCGCCGCCCTCGGCGATCTTGTCGACGGCGCCCTGCATGAGCCGCTCGAGCGGCTCGAACGACAGATCGTCAGGCCACGCGACGACGTTGAGCGCGAACAGCACCTCGCCACCCATCGCGTAGACGTCCGACATCGCGTTGGCCGCGGCGATCGCTCCCGCGGCGTACGCGTCGTCCACGATCGGCGGGAAGAAGTCGACGGTCTCGATGATCGCGACGTCCGGGGCGACGCGGTAGACCGCCGCGTCGTCCGAGGCCTTCAGGCCGACGAGCAGCTCCGCGGGTTCGCGCTGCGTGGCGAGGGGGCGCAGAACCTGCGCCAGCGGGCCGGGGCCCAGCTTCGCCCCTCAGCCGGCGCAGGACGACAGGCTGGTGAGGCGCACCTCGGCGCGATCGGACATTGGTCGAGGATATGCGGCCTACGCGGTCTTGGCGCTCCGGTATTCGCTGATGACGATGCCAGACCCGAACCGCTTCGTGTCCGTGAGCTCGAGCACGCGCTTGGCGCTCGCATCCGTGAAGAGCCGCCGGCCCTTGCCAAGGACGATCGGGTGGACCATGAAGCGGTAGAGGTCGATGAGGTCCGACTGCATGAGCGAGTTGAACAGCTGGCCGCTCCCCGCAAGGAGGAGGTCCTTCCCCGGTGCCGCCTTGAGCTTGCGGATCTCGCCGGCCACGTCCCCCGTGACGAGGTGCGAGCCGGTCCACTCCACCGTTTTGAGGGTCGAGGAGACGACGTACTTCGGCATGCTGTTCATCTGCACGCCGAACTCGCCCGTGCCGGGCATCTTCGGCCAGGCGGCGGCGAAGCCCTCGTAGGTCTTGCGGCCGAGCAGCAGCGCATCGGTCGCCTGGAGCTCGTCGAACTTGAACTTCTGCGCTTCCTCGTTGAAGAACGGACCGGACCATCGGCCGGGCTCCTCGAACACTCCGTCGAACGTCAGGTACTCGGTGGCGACGAGTCTCATCTCATGCCTCCCTGATATCGCGCGACGCGCCGGTCACGGCCCGGTCGGTGGCGTGCGGATCCCGGTGTACCAAAGTCCGATCGCGAGCGCGATGAGCAAGACCGCCAGCGCGAAGTACGACAGTCCGCGACCGCGCCGGAAGAGCACGATGAGCAGGAGCAGCGCTGCGGCGGCGATGAGCGTGAGATCGAGGACGAGGAAGAACAGCTGCATCAGATCACGTTGTGCTCGACCACGAGCGCGCCGCGCGCGAACCGGTCGAAACGCAGGGCCGAGACGTCGACGCTCGTCGGCTCCCCGCAGATGAGCTGCGCGACGATCTCGCCGGCGGCCGGCGCGTGCATGAGTCCATGGCCGGAGAAGCCGGCCGCGCAGATGAAGCCCCGAACCTCGTCGACCGTCCCGAGGATCGGATGGCGATCGGGCGTGTCCTCGTAGAAGCCCGCCCAGCCTGTCTTCACGGTCGCCTGCTCGAGCACCGGCAATCGCGCGAGCGCGTGCTCGATCACGGTCGGGAGGAAGTCCCAGTTCACGGAGTCGTCGAAGCGCGGCGGATCGGCCGGATCGGCCATCCCGAGAAGCACGCCACCGGACTCGCGATGGAAGTACAGGCCGGAGGCGAACTCGATGGTCAACGGGAACTCGTGGTCAAGTCCGGCGACCGGCCCGGTCACGAAGATGTGGCGCCGCAACGGCGCGATCGGGAGCGCGAGGCCGGCCATCGCGCCGACCTGGGCGCCCCAGGCGCCGGCGGCGTTCACAACGGTCCCGCATTCGATCCGCTCGTCGCCAGCGCGTACGGCGACGACCTGTCCGCCGGCGACGTCGATCGCGCGCGCCGGCGCGCCCTCGCGGAACTCGACGCCGCGCTCGCGCGCGCGCGCGACGTAGCCCTGCAGGATGGAGTGCGGGTCGGCGTAGCCGTCCTTCGCACAGAACGTCGCGAACCGGACGTCGTCGACCCGCAGCTCGGGGAAGATCGCCGCGGCCTCGGCACCGGTGAGACGCTGCGCCGGTACCTCAAGCCGCTCCCACAGCGCGAGCGAGCGCTCGAACGGCGCGACGTCGCGCTCCGCGGTGATGAGGAACAAATAGCCGACCTGATGGAATTGCGGGTCGATCCCCATTTCGTCCTTGAATGCCTCGAGCCGCGGCAAGGCCCGCTGCGACAGCCGCACGTTGACCTCGGTGGAGAACTGCAGGCGGATCCCGCCGGCGTTCTTGCCGGTAGACCCGTACCCGAGCCGGTCACGTTCGAGGACGACGATGCGTCCGGCGCCGCGAACGCTGAGGTGGTACGCGATCGAGGCGCCGATGACGCCTCCGCCGACGATGACGACGTCGGCGCTGCTCATTGCTCCGGCGGCACGGCGGAGGGGGCGAGGCGGACCATGGCAAGGAGCACCTTGTACAGCTCGAGGTAGTCGCGCGATGCGTATGCCACGGCGCGCGGTCCGCTGCGTCGGGTGCCTGGGATGAGCTCGGCCATGTCGGCCATCGCAGAGGTGAGGAACGTGAGCTCGAGCTCGTTGCGCGCCTTGGGTCTGAGCGCTTTCGCGTCCCGTGCGACGTCCATGGCCTTCGCCGCCGCGACCTGGAGGAGCTCCTGGACGCGCTGCGGATGCAGCATCAGCGCCGAGAATCGACCGGTCGCGTCCTTCGTCTTCACGGTGACGCACGACGGCACGAGGGCGCGGGCCTCGCGACACGTCGCGCCGTCACCCGACACGAGGGTCACGGTCGCGTCGAAGTAGCCCGCGAGGTACACGTTGAGCGTCGTCTCGCCGACCGGCGTCCCGTTGAGCTTGCATTCGTAGATCGCGCGGCTCGCGTACGTGTGGTCGAGCACCGCGCGCGGATGGCCGGCGCGACCGTGGTAGCCGATGAGGAAGCAGGTGTCGTAGCCGCCGTCGATGCCCTGGCCCATGAACCACGGCTTCGCGGTGCCGACGAGCAGCTCGGCGCGCGGGTCGACCTCATCGGCATAGAGGTTGTGCATGTTGCCGTGGGAGTCGTTCACGCAGAACCGCGCCGCGCCGTTCGATGCGGCACCTTCGATGGCGGCGTTCACTTCCTTGGTCATCCAGGTGCGCGCGCGCTCGTACTCGACGCCGCTCATCATCACATGGCTGTAGGCCGCCACGCCGCCGATGCCTTCCATGTCGACGGAGATCCACACGCTCGAGGGATCACGCTTCGGCACGGTGAGGGATGGTAGAGCGGCGTCATCTGACGCGTCGTCGGCTAAAATGAATCCATCGCCGACGTGGAGAAATTGGCAAACTCGTACGCTTCAGGGGCGTATGGCCGAAAGGCTTTGCGGGTTCAAGTCCCGCCGTCGGCACCGTTCCGTAATCGATAGCTCTCCCAGATACTCCACTTGCGCTCGAGCCGCGGAACGGAATCGTTGCGATACATGAGCTCCAATAGCTTCGTGCTAGCGGCCTTGCCGTATCGCAGTGACCAGAACTCATGGCGCGTTCCTCTGGGCGGCCGGCGGGAAAGGGAGCCTCGATTGTCGATGTGGGGCTCGAGCCGTAGACGCAGCCAACTCAGGTGCACGACACTCGCCGAGTTGAATGCGACGATGAGTCGCTCGTAGCGGTACAGCGGGTACGTTTTCCTCGTTGGTGGTTGGGTGAAGTTGAGGATGCTGCCGTCGCCTTCCATGAGTCCACGAGCGCATTCGGGCAGGTACACGTCAGGAACGGCGAGCGGCCCGATCGTCAGGCTCTTCCGCGGCGTGATCCCGACACCCAGTAACCAGCGACAGAACGCGACGTCGCCGATCTGAGTGCGGTAGTAGACGGTCCCCTTCTTCGACAGCTGTTCCGCGATCTTGTTTCGCTTTCCGAGACACCGAAGGAGGATCTCCACGAGTTCCCGATCCGCGCTAGGGAACGCGATATGACGACCATCGGTTTGGCAGCCGTCGGTCGCAAGCAGTCCGACGACGTACGCAAGCGTCGGCGTCCATTCGATCGACGCCGGAGGCGATTTGCGGCGTCGGTCCTGGTCCGGAGGGATATGCGATTCGTACGTCATTCCTCGCCGGACCTCGGCGTTCCTCGCGATCCGCGGATCGTTGGCCGCCGTTCGACCCTTCGCCCAGCCCTTGCCTTCGCCCTTCGCCACACGCTGGATATGCACAGGTCGCGCGAGCCGTGTCCATAGGACCCCGGGGCTATTGGCGGACGACCGTCTTCACGTACCAGTCTTCGACGTTCCAGAACCGCTGCGGCGGATCGTTGACCGGCGCGACGCGGAAGCCCTGCAGCGCGTGCGACTGCGCGTAGAGATAGTCGGTGTAGTAGAGGAACACGACCGGCACGTCGGTCGCGATCGCGGTCCAGACCTGCGCGAACAGGTCGCGCCGCTTCGACTGATCCACGGTCCGGCGGGCCTGCTCGAGCAGCCGGTCCGTCGCCAGGGTCGAATAGCCCGAGAAGTCGTCGCCCGGGTCATTGACCTGGCTCGAATGGAAGAACGGGTACGGGTCGGGATCGTTCCCGACGGTGATCCCCACGAGCAGGGCGTCGAATTCGCGCTGCCGGGCCACGCGATCGACCAGCTCGGCGAACGGCACGGTGATGACGTCGACCTCCATCCCGACGGTCCCGAGGTCCTCGGCGATCCGCTGCGCGGCCGCGGCACGCTGCGGCTCGTCGGACGTCGAGATCGAGAACCTCAGCGCGACGCCGCCCTTGTCGCGGATCCCGTCGGCGTCGTGATCGATCCAGCCGGCGCCGTCCAGGAGCGCCTTGGCGTCCGTCGCTGAGAAGGGATAGCGGGGGATGTCCCGCGCGAACGACCATGAGGTCGGCGGAACGAACTCATCGGCCACCGCACCCCGTCCGTCGAGCGCGGCCTGGAGCACCTTGCCGCGGTCGATCGCCGTCGCGATCGCGCGTCGCACCGCGAGATCCCGGAACACCGCCTTCGAGGGCCGCACGTTGAGGAAGAGCGCGGTGAAGTCGTTCGTCGGGAGGCTGAACAGGTCGACCGACTTGAGCGTCCGCGCTCGGCTCGCGTCCTGCGGCGAGAGCCCGCCGGTGGCGTCCACCTCGCCACGCGCGAGGGCCGCGAGCGCCTCGCTCCCGTCGCGGTAGAAGCGCAGGACCACCTTGTCGAGGTATGCCCGCGAGCGCGTCGGCTTCGTCCGGTAGAAATCGTCGAAGCGCACGAGCGTCACCTGACGGGAGTCGACCTCGCTCACCCGGAACGGCCCGGTGCCGATGGGTTGCAGGTTGAACGGCTGCCGAGCGAGATCGCTGAACGCCACCGTGCCGAGCAGATGGGCTGGCAGCAGCGCCACGGTGGTGCTGCCGGCGAAGGGTGCGTACACGTCGGGGAGCGTGAACCGGACGATCTTCGGTGCGAGCGCCTGGACCGTCACGCCGCGGAACGCATCGGCGAACGGGCCCGTGTAGGCCGCGTCCTGCAGCAGACCGACGGTGTACAGGACGTCGTCGGCGGTGACCGGCGCGCCGTCCTGCCAGTTCGCATCGGGACGGATGATGAACGTCCAGATCTTCCCGGTCGGATCGGCCTCGAAGCTCGAGGCAAGGTCGGCCACGATGGTGCCGTCGCGGTCGAACCGGGTCAGGCCGCTGAACACCAGGCCCGACACGTCCTGGTCCACGTTCGTCGCCGCGATGATCGGGTCGAAGTAGAGCGGCGCGCCGGCGACGCCTTCGACGTACGTGCCGCCGAAGGCTGGATCGGTCGGGAGATCGGTGCGGTCCGTCGCGATCGCGACGATGCTTGTGACCGCAAGAAGGCCGACGAGCGCGAGGACAGCGAGCTTGTCGCGCCGGGTCAACGCAGGGATACGCGCGCGGGGCGGCTCAGGCGGCGGGCGACGTCGTCCGCGCCCCGACGAGCGAGATGATGATGAACACCGCGACGAGCACGACCGTCAGGCGGAACAGCGTGCGCTCGATGCCGCGCCGGCTGCGGTACGCGGTCGACTCGCCGCCGAACGTCGACGAGAGGCCGGTCCCCCGTGCCTGCAGGAGGATCGACGTCGCGACGGCGACCGCGATGAGCAGCTGGGAGACCTGAAGCAGATCCATCGGGAGATCAGAAGTGTAACGCGGTCAGCGCGGCCGGTAGATGAACAGGCCGCCGGGCGCACGCGAGACCAGCCGGTATCGCGCGTCGATCGCCCGGACGAGCGAGGGATCCCAGCGAGAGCGCTCGTACGCCGGCGCGGAGCCGAGCTGCGCGAGCTCGACCTCGCTCGCGACCGCGGTGAACCGCGCGGCCTCGACGTCGGCGAGCAGCGCGCTTGGGTCGATCGCGCCGCGAGCGGCGAGCCGGCTCCACAGGAAGAGATCGTCGACGACGACACGATGCCCGGTCGCAAGGAGGACGCCGCTGTCCTCGGCGAGCACGAGATCGTCGCTCGCCAGCTCGGCGCGGGCCGACGCGAGGCGCGCGGGGTCGCCCCATGCCCCGGTCGTGGCCGTGCGCCCAGGCACGAGGCCGAGTGGATCGAGCAGCAGCGCGGCGAGCACGAGGTTCGCGATCGCGACGATCGGGTAGAACGGTGCGCGCCCCAGCACCGGCGCCGCGGCCGCGAGGGCGAGCGAGCCGGCCGCGGCCAGATCCAACAGGTAATTGATCGTCGCGCCCTCCCGGCCTCCGAGTGCCACGATGGCAAGGGCCGCGACCGCGTACGCCGCGATCGGGCCCGCGAAGCCGCGCGAGACGAGGGCGGCGCCGAGCAGGGCGGCAAGGACCACGACGCCGATGATCGCGAGCAGGAGCGCCGACTCGGCGGTCCAGGGCAGCTCGTTCCAGGTCACCACGTGCCGCCACAGATCGCCGTACCCGAACGGCACGAGCGCGATCGCCGCGGCGACGAGCGCGACCGCGCCCGCGATGACGAACCCGCGGAGCTGCGCGCGATCCCGCCACGCGATCCACCCGAGAAGCGCGATCGCCGGCACGAGCGCGGTCGGTTTCGTCGCCATGGCGAGCACGAGGAGCACCGCCGCGAGACCGGCCCGGCGCGATTCGAGCGCCAGCACCGCCCCGACCGTCAGCGCGAGCGCGACGGGATCGGGCTTCACCGCCGGTCCCCAGATCGCGACCGGCGACAGCGCGAGCCATCCGAGTCCGAGCGCGGCCGCAACGAGCGGGCCACCCGATCGCGCGCGCCAGGCGACCAGACCCGCGATCGCCAGTGTCGCGACGACGCTGAGGACGCGACCGGTCACGAACGGATCGCCGACAGACGCAAGGAGGTAGTACAGCGGCGGGTAGTTCGCGGCGGTGAACGCCGACCCGGCGGCATCGCTGTATGTGGCGAGCGTCCGGGTGAGGATCGCGGCATGCGCCACGGCTCCTTCGCCGTACAGCACCGGCCCCGCGAGCGCGAGCGCCTGCCCCCACTTGGCGAGCGCGAGGGCGGCCACGATCCCGGCGATGGCGGCGTACGCGAGCCACGCCCCGCGCGAGACCCGGCCGATCATCGTCGCTCGAGCAGCGAGCGTCCGGTCATGCGCTCGGGCACGTCGATCCCGAGGAGGCCGAGCAGTGTCGGCGCGATGTCGGAGAGCTCCCCGTCGTGGATCGTCCAGTGCTCGGGATCGCGCGAGACGTACGCGACCGGTACCGGGTTCGTCGAGTGCTGCGTGTTGGTGCCCCCGTCGGGGAATCGCATCTCCTCGACGTTCCCGTGGTCCGAGGTGAGCAGGACGCAGCCGCCGCTCGCCAGCGCGGCGTCCACGACCGCGCCGACCGCCGCGTCGGTGGCGGCCATCGCGCGAAGCGCGGCCTCGAACACGCCGGTGTGGCCGACCATGTCCGGGTTCGCGAAGTTCACGATCGCGAAGTCGTACGTTCCGGACCGGATCGCCTCGACGAGCTTCGCGGCGACCGTGGCCGCGCTCATCTCGGGTGCCTGGTCGTACGTGCGCACCTTCGGTGATGGCACGAGCACGCGGTCCTCGCCCGGGAACGGCTCCTCGCGACCCCCGTTGAAGAAGTACGTCACGTGCGCGTACTTCTCGGTCTCGGCGATGTGCAGCTGCTTCAACGAATGAGCGGCGACGACCTCGGCGATCGGGGTGACCGCCGGGGGCGGGAACGCGATCCGCACGTCGGGCAGATCGACCTGGTAGTCGGTCATCGTCACGTAGGTCAGGTCTCGCGGGACGCGCGGGCGGGCGAAGCCGGCGAAGTCGCGCTGCAGGAGGGCCCAGGTCAGCTGGCGCGCTCGGTCGGGGCGGAAGTTGAAGAAGATCACGGCGTCGCCGTCGGCCATCGGTCGCCCGGTGCCCACCACGCGAGGCTCGAGGAGCTCGTCCTTGCACTCGGCCGAGCGGTAGCACTCGCGCAGCGCCTCCTCGGCCGTCGCGACGGCCGGCGCGTCGGCATCCACGATCGCGCGATACGAGCGCTCGGTCCGATCCCAGCGCTTGTCGCGGTCCATCGCGTAGAAGCGTCCGTGCACCGTCGCGATCGGCACGGTCACCCGCTCGATGAGCGGCATTGCGCTCCGCGGTGGCATGTCGCGCCCGTCGAGGAACGCGTGCACAACGACGGTGCCGACGCCCTCGCGCTTCGCGAGCTCGACGAGCGCAGCGAGGTGCCGCATGTCTGCGTGAACGCCGCCGGTCGACAGGAGACCCATGAGATGGAGTGCGTGGCTCCCATGCGCGGCCGCGCACGCAGCGCGGAGCGCCGGGTTCGCGAAGAAGCTTCCGTCACGGATCGACCGGTCGATGACCTCGAGCGCCTGCGGCTCGGCGTAGCCAGCGCCCATCGTGAGATGGCCGACCTCGCTGTTGCCCATCACGCCGTCGGGCAGCCCGACCGCGACGCCGCTCGCCTCGAGCTTCGCGTGCGGATGGTCCCGGAGGATGGCGTCGAGCCGCGGCGTGTCGGCGCGCGTCGCGGCGTTCGACGCCGATTCCGGGGCGATGCCCCAGCCGTCGAGCACGCACAACACGACCGGCCGGTAGGCCGCGGTCAAGCGGAGAAGGCCCGAACGATCGTCGCGAAGTCGTCGGATCGCAGCGAGGCGCCGCCGACGAGCGCGCCGTCGATGCCGTCGGCGGACACGAACTCCCGCGCGGTCGAGCCCGTCACGCTGCCGCCGTACAGCACGCGGATGTCGTCGGCCGGGACGCCGTGGACCCGGAGGGCCGTGCGGATCGTGCGCGCAGCGGCGGTCGCGTGCGCACCGGTGGCGGGACGGCCCGTGCCGATCGCCCACACCGGCTCGTACGCGACGACGAACCGTTCGGGTGTGATGCCGCGGACGTCATTGAGGTCGCGCTCGATCTGCCCCTTCAGCACGGCCTCGGTCTCCTCCGCGGCGAACTGCGCTTCGGTCTCGCCCACGCAGAGCACCGCGCGGAGGCCGGCGCCCAGCGCGCGCGCGAGCTTCCGTGCGATCCGCGCATCGTCGTCACCCTGATCACGCCGCACCTCGGAGTGGCCAACGATCGCGCCTGTCGCGAGGCCGCGGAGCATCGCCACGCTGATCTGACCGGTGTACGCACCCGAGGCCTCCCAGTGGACGTCCTGCGCGTACACCGCGACGTCCGTGCCGCGCAGCGCCTCGGCGACGGCCGCGAGCGCGATGACCGGCGGCGCGACCCCGACGTCGGCGCCCGCGTGCGGCAGCGCACCGACCGTCCGCGCGAGCGCCACCGCGTCAGCCTGGGTCGCGGGGTTCATCTTCCAGTTGCCGATCACGAGCCGACCGCGGGTCATGCCTCGGCTTCCGCCACGAGACGTCGAAGCCGCGAGCGCACGACCCACTTGGTCACATCGAGGTGCCGCGCCAGATCCGTGAGCGTCGCGGTCGGCGCCCGCAGCCGCGCGCTCGCGGCCTCGCGCAGCGGGGCCGGGAGCCGTGACAGGCGACCGGCGCGCGCGAGCGCGCGGATCGCCTCGGTCTGCGCTCGGGCGGACGTGACGGCACGCGCGAGATTCGCCGACTCCGCGTTCACGAGCGCGTTCGTGCGGCCACGGACCTCACGCGACACGCGGCGCGCCTCGAACCGGAGGAGCGTCTCGGACGCGCCGCACGCGCGCAGATACGCGGCGATGAGCTCGGCATCGCGGATCGTGAACACGAGCTGGCCGCGCCGCGAGCGGATCGCGGGGCCGAAGCCCTCGCGCCCCAGGATCGACGCCGCGCGCCGGACCTCGCCGCGCGGCGGGCGGATCTCGAGGAGGTACCCGGAGGGCCCGGCGGAGACCGAGCCGCCCGCGAGCACGAGGCCGCGAAGATAGGTCCGCCGGCAGCACGACTTCCGGAACAGCGACTGCGGATCCGCCGCTTCGGTCCGGTGGGCGAGCCGCCTGGCCGGCACGCCGAGGTGGCTCGCGCGCGGCAGCAGCTCCGCCAGCACGCGCGCGTCGCACCCCTTGAGCGGCAGCCGCGCGAGCTCGGCCTTCACTTCGTCGGACAGCGGAGACCGCTCTCGGCCGCCGACCCCGCGGGTCACGTGCGGACGTCCGGCTTGTCGCGGTCGCGATGCTCGACGACGACCTCGCCGCTCCAGGACGCTCGGAGCCGGCGCGCGACGTCGTCGGCGATCGCGACGGACCGGTGACGGCCGCCAGTGCACCCGAACGCGATGGAGAGGCGCGCCTTCTTCTCCTCCTCGTAGCGCGGAAGCGCGAACTCGAGCAGCGGCATGAGCCGATCGAGGAACGCCCGTGTTGCCGGATGGTCGAGGACGAACGCGCGGACCGGCTCGTCGCTCCCGGAGAGCGGCCGGAGCGCGTCGATGTAGAACGGGTTCTCCATGAATCGGACATCGAGGACGAGGTCCGCGCTCGGCGGCAGGCCGAACTTGTAGCCGAAGCTCACCAGCTGCACGAGCATGCCCGAGCTTCCGGCGCCATACAGGGAGTGGAGCGTGTCGCGAAGGTCCTTCACCGTGAGGTGCGTCGTGTCGATCACCTTGTCCGCGCGGGCGCGGAGATCGACCAGCAGCCGGCGCTCCTCCTCGATCGAAGGCTGGACCCCGCCGGTCGTCTCCAGCGGATGCCGGTGCCGGGTCTCGCTGTACCGGCGAAGCAGGACCTCGTCAGAGGCGTCGAAGAACAGGACGTGTGGCCGCGTCCCGGCGCGGTCGAGCTGCTCGAGCTGGGCGGCCGCGTCCGTGAACAGCGCACCGCTCCGCGCGTCGACGACCATCGCGACGCGCGGATGACCCCCTTTTCGCGCGACGTCGAGGGTCGGGCCCATGAGCGCCGGCGGGAGGTTGTCGAGGATGTAATAGCCGAGGTCCTCGAACACCTTTGCGGCCTGCGACTTCCCGGCGCCGGACAGGCCGGTGACCACGACGAAGTCGGGTCGCGCGGTCACGACCTAATGCGGGATGATCCGCGAGGCAACGAACCCGACGAGCCCGATGACGATCGCTCCGATGATCGCGGTGATGATCCCGTCAACATGGAAGTCGAGGAACGGGATGGCCGACACGAGCAGGAGCATCAGCCCCGCGATGACCAGCTGGAACAGGCCCAGCGTCAGGCAGGTGATCGGCATGGCGATGAGCGAGATGATCGGGCGCACAAGGGCGTTCACGATGCCGAGCACCAGGGCGGTGAGCGCGAGCGAGATCCACTTGTCGGCGTCGCCCAGGCCGTACAGGTGCTGCGTGCCGTAGGTGATGCCCGGAATGAAGTACGCCGCGACCGCGATGGCGATCGCGTTGATGATGATCCGGCCGAGGTGACCCATCGCGGGGATAGTAAGCGCGCGGCTAGTACTGGTTGATGG